>DAOVFE010000065.1 GCA_030673085.1 Anaerolineales bacterium
GAATATTCTTTCAGCGGCCTTAGTATGATAAGATTACACTGAAAAAAGCCCAAATGCGAGAGAGGTATTTTTCTGTTGGCGGCTCTTTTTTTTGTGGAATCATGATAAAAATGGGGGCAAAAAAATGTTGCCTGGATTCGAATCGGATAGTGGGCAACGATCATAGTTCTTGGAACAACTGCTTATATTTTCCGTGCTACTTAAGCTCCTCCCTCAGGATAGATATCAGCAGCCAGTTGACCAGACTGACTAACAAACCCCCTAGGAAGGCGGGCATGAATCCATTAACTGTGAATCCAACCTCAAAAAACCGCCCAATAAGGCCGGTCAGCCAGAAAACCCCGTTGTTGATGATGAGTGTAAATAAGCCCAAGGTAAGCAAGACTAATGGAAGGCTGAGCAATTTGATTATTGGCTTAATTAAGCCATTGACTACAACGAAGACTAAGGCAAGGACCAAGATACCCCACCATTCAGTAGTTTGTCTTTCAATGCCATCAATCCATCCAGTGCCAATAGCAGCATAGAGAGCAACGGCATTAATCGCCCAGCGTAGAATCAATTTCCGCATACTTTCCTCCAGTTTTCTATTATACACTGTCCTGAACCCATCAACTGGCCAGCTATTGACGGGCAGGCTCCAGCTAAGGCGCCTGTCTTGTTATTCAATGTAGATCTCAACCCGTTGGTCTTCTTCTTCATCGACGATGTCTATCATCTTTCCGGTCAAGCCCTGTTCCAGGGCGTGTGAGATCTCATTCATATCCAGTCCTTCCATCTCGGGCGCAAAGCGGGCGCCCAATTTCATGCCGACTTGAAGAAGGCTAATTGGGAGATTCACATTAACGCTTGCCTTACCGCTGTCTATATCGGTAACCCTGATCCGCAGCCAGCGAGCAGATCCTTGTGGAGTATCTGTTCGCTTTTGTTCACCTTTGGTGATGGCGGATAATAGTTTTGCCCCTTCCTCCGCTGTGATCTTGCCGCTGGAAACCATCTTTAATATTTTTTTCCGTTCATCGGATGTTGTCATTGGAACCTCCATGCTCAGCAAAAATAGACTCGGATTTTTTCGCCCGAGTTCTCTTGATTGACCTCAATGCATACTGGCGTTTCATCCAGACGGAGATCGTCTAGCGCCATCAATAGCTCATCTACGGCAGTTTTATCTAACCCGCTAATGTGTGACCCAAATAGGCGCAACCCCCAAGAGGCTGCTCTTATAGGCAATGGAATGCTTATCTTAATTCGTTGCGGCCATTCTTCCTGGCCTGTATTTATGTGGACATGAACCCAAGGCGAGTTAAGAGCCAGAACAGCCAGTATCAAGACCGTAAGGCCAAGGAATAACACCGGTCCCGCGCAAAGCCACCACCAGCCTCCGATGCTGGCCAGCCATCCTCCCAGCGCACTCACGCCAACTCCGATTCCAAACATAACCAGCCATGCGCTAAAGCGCATTTTCTGACTTACGACTTTCCCGGCATCCGGAGCCTGTGAGATTCCGCTTGTAGCTTGAGAGGCTTCAGAATCGGGAGTATCCTCCAGCATTCTGACAGCCGCATTGATATCGATCTCCCCAGAGTCGAGCTGTTGAAGGATGTCCAGATGATTAGATGAATGACTTTCAGGCGGATTCTGGACGCTGTTTTCGCCAGTCCTCGATTTGTCTGCTTCCCGGTTTGATGATTGATCCATTTGTTTCCTCACTATATTTATATCGCATCATCTAAAGCTTATATGTGGAGCTAACTGATAAACGCTGATTGGGGCGCTAAAGAAAGAATGTCCACAATTTAACAATTACTATGGTATTTCTAGGTAGCCAATCTATATTGGCAGAGAATTCAATCGTCTGTTGTCGCTCCAGTGCAAGCCGGATTTCGTTTGTGCGAAAATGACTTTGATATTTCAATTAATTACGGATGCCAGTTCCACATTCGATAATGAATAAACGTTCGCTTTGAAGATATATCTTACGTCCGCCTATACTTGACAGCGATTCGCCGTCGGCAGATTCAATATCATCCACGTCAGAGTCCTACTGGGTTGAAAATCAAGAGAAGCTATCGCCTCATCGGCTTCGCCAGTAGGGTAGTCGAGAATGGAGGGTACATTTTCAGATGGAAGATCTTTAAACGCCTTCATGAGAAGGGGTTTTTCTATTTGTCCCCGTGCCTCCGGCGCAACCATCAAGATCAATTCCATCGCCCGTCGGTCGGATCTCATTCGAGCAGTTAAACTTCCTAAAAGGCAACCCTCTTCCAGCCAGACCCAATGTCGCCGGCTTTCAAATCCAAAAGTGCGAGCTAATCCGCTTGGCCGGAAAAGATTGGCGCTTAACGGGAAGGGCCATATCAAACCCTCCGGGCATACGCGATTGGCCAACGATAGCTGCTCTTGCCATTCATCTATCCTGCGAGCACGCGCCCGGCCGGTTTCACCAAAATAACGCATCCCGCGTTTGGGATTAAGCCTCCAAACAGTCCGAGTAGTGATGGCGTGAAAACCCAGAGAGGCGTACAGGATCTGAGCGCCGCGACTATGGCTGCGGACTTGTAGAATGACTTCCTCGGCGCCAAGCGAACTGGCGCGATCAAGGCAAGCTTTCACCAGCGCTCTCGCAATCCCTTGCCGTCGATAATCGGGATTCACTGCAACGTTCGCCAGAACCCAACGACGTGAATGCCCTGCCACTCTGAGCAAATTAGCATTGGCCACGAGTTGTCCGTCATCCAGCCAGACATAGCCCAGTGGGGAGATTGCCGGCATTAAGAAGGGAGCTAACAGCCAGCCCAACAACCCTCGTTGCTTATATCGGTGCATCTCGCGCACAATCCTCAGTCCGTCCTCATCAAGCTCGTCCGCAAAAGCTTTTTGAAGTAAATCTCCTACTGCGTGCATATCTCGCCTTGGATTAATCGGCCGCATTCCACATTCGGCGCGCCGTGGGCGAGAGAGGATTCCAGCGGTCATTGCTCACTCCCCAAGGATTGCATTAAATCTTCGGCCTGATCGACGCTAATGGTTCCCTTCTCCACCATCTTAAGAATGCTCAATCGCTCTTCATCAGTTATGCCATCCCTCTTGGAGGGCTTAGAAAACATTCCGATTTCGGGGCCATCATATTGGATATTCAATTTCTTCGTTTTTGCATGGCGTCCGGCTTTGGTCGATTTTCTGATCGCTTTGGAGACCGCCCGGCGAACTTGCGCTCCAATTCTTTCCGCATCAACCGTTCCGGCACCGGCGCAGATAGCGCCTAGGCGGGCTTCGATTTCGGAGATCTTAGAATCTACTTCGGCAATTATGGCGTCTGCATCCGAAAGAAAAGCTTCATCTAAAGATGCAGAAAAATCCTCTTTATGAGTGCCATCCCGCATAACAAGGTCACCGCCAGCCTGAAGGCTGATATCGGCCTCGCAATTTCCTATCTCGATCACTGCAGAGCTTTCGTCCCTTTCGATCTGGCCTGAAACCGATAGAACAATATCCCCGGCGGCCTGCAGATTTACGCGAGCAGAGCTGTCTTGCGGCAGCCGGCAAGTAAGATCACCTCCGGCAGAAATGGCCGACTTTGTCCCTGGGGAGGGCGCGATATCTAGCTGCGCATCACCTCCAACAGATGCATCAATCAATCCTTGAGCCTCTTTTATTCTTAAATCTCCTCCAATAGCTCTTATCCGCAAGTCTTCGCTGGTTTTTTCCACAGATACATCACCACCGACTGTATCGACCGACATAGCGCCGTCTATTCTCCGGGCAGCCAGATCGCCCCCGACCTGGTTGATAGCCACTTGTCCCACTCGCCGCAGCTTCAGATCGCCGCCGATAGCTTTGATTAATAGATCGCCCTTGATTCCGGTTATTCGTCCATCGCCGCCGACGGATTCAATATCAACTTGCGATTCGGCCGGAAGGAATACAAGGCAACTCGATCGGCACTCAATGACAATCCTGTCACCCTCTTGTTTGCCTTTCAGTTCGCCGCGTTCTGGCGCCCGTGCTTCAAAAGTCGCACCTTCGCGCGCCGTCAAACGCAGATCGCCGCCCACAGAATTTATAGCTATCTTGGGTTGCTCGCCAACATCGAAATTTATAGTATCCATTATGTTCGCTCCGGTTTTTATCTTCCATTCCACCGCCGCGGCACTCTGCCCGCAAGGCAATGGGATCAATCGGAAAAGATCTGGATCCGATCCCCATTCTCGAAGGCTTCCATATTAAGAATGAGTCCCAGGGGATTTATCAATATGCTTTTAATAATAGCGTTCCAATCGAGCTCTTCGCTCTTGGGAACAAGGGCTGCGCCAAACTTGAGAATGGCCATAATCAGGCGGGAAGAGATATTTATACACGCTCTTGGCTGATCCGGGCTGTCTGAAAAGCCGAAAATCGCGATTCTCATCCCTACCAATGAGCCAGATTCTGTTAAAAACAAGAATAAACTCCCCACCGACCACCCCTTTGGGGCACCCCCAAGTACATGCAGATTTTTAGCATAAGACTTGGGTTCTACTTTTCCCCATGCAGCAATCTGCTCGGCTGCGGATATGCTTTCGATTTCGTCATTAGTAAGGCGCTCCAGAATATTGCCTGTTGATGCCGACATGGCCTTTCTCCACAATCGATACGCAGAGATCAGTCGCCCTCGAGCATTTTCATTGCTTCCTCAGGCGAAATCTTGCCATTGGTTAGGTCATCCAGGATGCGATGCCGTTCTTCATCACTCAGCAATTGAGGCTCGGGGCCAACTGGGAATCCCAACTGGCGGATAATGTCTGTCAGCCGGCCCCTTAATGTGGGGTACGATATACCCAACTCGCGCTCCATGCGATTGAACTTGCCTTCACAACGGATGAAAGTCTCAACGTACTTGACTTGTTCAGGTGAAAGCCGGGCCAGGCGTCCTAATTCGAAAAATCCTTCAATCGTTGTGTCGCATTTACGACAATGCAGGCTGGTAACGGTTAGTTGTTCGCCGCATACGGGGCAGGTTGTGATAACAGGGTTCATGTTTGCTTCTCCTTTGGCGGGGATGTAGGATGATCATGTCGGAAAAAATTCATCCGACAATCATTGTATCAAGAATCGCTACCATAAAGGGCAGCCTCGCTCGGTGCTGTTTCCACTGCTCAACCGCATGATCCGTACGGATGGAATCTTTTTGACGGTCATTACGCTTTTCCTCAAATTGCCATAGCCAATAAGCCAATTCGTCTTATGAAAAGCTCAACAATATTTCGGCCTCGTTTTTGTTTCCGGGTCATGCAATCTGAATTCGTCCGGCCAGGGCAATTTATGCCTGGATACTCTGCTGGTTGATACTTATCAATTGCTGGCCAAGATCCATAAGCTTGACGCCTACCCATATTGCAGCCATATGTTGAAGTTTGGGCTTTTTTGGCGGATAGAAAACTGCCGTCTCTGCATGATGTTGCGCTACCTTGAGGAGCTCTGAGCCTCGCTGCTGGAATAGTCCCTCATAAACGTGCATATTATGGGCGTACATTGTTTTAATCTCCTTACTAGTTATCTTTGAAATGCATGTTGTTGTCATTACTCTAATAAACTTAAGCATTGCCTTGTAATTCTAAATGTATTATAGCAATATATTTGTAAATGTCAATAGACAATTACAGAATATTAATAATCACATTGATATTCCTTAAATAGATTCGTTTTTAATTAAGGAATTGATTTAGAATGCAACTGACCGGGACCGCTTATTCACCCCGGCAAATAGGATCGCTCGGTTATACTTAAGCTCTATCCAGGGGCAGGATTGGAATCGCTATTTGGTCGGTTATACATACACACTCCGATCCCGGGCATAGTTATAATGGGATATAAGTAGAATCGTAGGAGATAATGACGAAGAAGATTGTGGAGCTGACGCTAGAAGGAATGGCCTATGGAGGTGATGCTATAGGACGAGACGCTTCTGGGCGAATGGTTTTTATCCCATTCGGCTTACCAGGCGAGAAGGTGCGGGTGACCATAGTTGAGGAGCATAAACGCTGGGCCAGAGGGCGTTTGCAGGAAATCATCGAAAGCTCTTCAGAACGAATTACTGCTCGCTGCCCGCATTTCGCCGTTTGCGGAAGTTGCCACTATCAGCACATGTCCTATGCCGGTCAGCTAAGAGTCAAACAATCAATTGTTTGTAATCAACTCGAGCGTTTAGGCGGGTTTACTAATCCGCCGGTGGAGCCAATAGTAGCTTCGCCCTCCCCCTGGCAATCTCGAAACAAAGTCCAGTTCCATCTAACTCCGGAAGGCAAATTAGCTTATCATGGCGCATTTTCCCCTCGCTTGGTTGCGATTGATGAATGCCATACTCTTGAGCCGGCGCTGGCCGAATTGTGGCCCCGGCTTGATCTGGAGGCAGTTCATGGGCTAAGGCGCGTGACTTTGCGCTCGGGGACCAATGACAGCATTATGATTATTCTAGAGGGTGAGAGCAATCCCGATCTCGAACTCAGCCTTGACTTTCCAGCGTCGGTGGTATGGCTGGGTCCCGGAGGCGTGGCGGTGCTCGCGGGCTCAAGAGAGCTGGTCTTTGAGATTAAAGGGCGTTCTTTTGTTGTTTCTGCGCCATCATTCTTTCAGGTTAATACTGCATTGATTGCAATCCTGGTAGAGAGCGTTCTTGCATTGATGCAGGTTGAATCAGGCGAAACGATTCTGGACTTGTATGCCGGTGTCGGATTATTCAGCGCCTTTATGGCTGAGGCTGGCGGGCGAGTGATTGCAGTTGAAGAATCGCCCTGGGCTTGTTCTGATTTTGAAATAAATCTGGATTCGTTTGACGATGTGAGTCTTTATGAGGCGACGGTCGAGCAAGCCCTTCCCTCCATTTCTATCCGGCCGGATGCCGCTCTGATTGATCCCCCCCGCTCCGGATTAAGCAAGCCAGCGATGCAGGCTTTGCTTGACATTCATCCTCCGCACTTGGTTTATGTATCCTGTGACCTGGCCACCATGGCCCGTGATGGCCGAGAATTAGCCAAGAATGGCTATCAACTAGAACGGATAACCCCCTTCGACCTCTTTCCTCAGACATACCATATCGAAACCGTCTCTCTATGGCGGCGCTAAGGCAGAAAAACTTGGTGAGGATCGAGCTTATCTTGAAACCATGAGGAGCAACGCCTCATATCAGCAGGAAGGCGATTGGCATGGTTTCTTTTACCTTGTGGGGGTACCCGACATGATCTGGAACTTCAGCTTGGGGCAGAGTCGCTTTCTCGCTAAAGCTGATATATCCTATCGAGGTAATCTTAGCAATAGCGTCCATCTAGTCTTTCGAAAAGAGAAAATCCAAATTACAGTGTTGTCCAATCTATCGGGGCAATAGCCTTTTAAAATTATTATTTATAACTGCACTGAAAAAAGCCCAAATGCGAGAAAAGTATTTTCCTACTGGGGGCTTCTTTATTCAGTGGACTCATTCATAAGCTTAATTACTCGGTCAGCTTTCTATATATTGGATATTTATCAATGAGTGGAGGTAAAAAAAAAGATAATGTCAGAAGATCTATGTAGTGAGGAGAGATCCACTTTAAGAAGGCAGTTGGATAAGACCATTGCCGATTGTATTATGAGCTTAAATGAACGAGGTGTTGGACTTACAAGAGATATCGGGAGAGTCTGGAATGACATGCCCGATGAGAGAGAACCAGAAATAAGTATAAAAGAACAGGTAGAAGAGCAAAAAAGGCAAATTGGCGGTATGGACTGTAACCAGGTTTACAAGCTTATTGAGAAACATGCCAGGCATGGCTTATCTGTGCTTGAGGATTCTATTACTATCGAGAATATCGTAGATGGATTTAAGCACATAAGGGATCTTTTTTCAGGAACCAAAAGCAGAATGTTAAAA
>DAOVFE010000382.1 GCA_030673085.1 Anaerolineales bacterium
TTTTTCACCCATGCGAGCTCGGCGTCGACCATCGTTAGGCTGAGATCAAACATAGCATCTATATGGCGGGGCCGAGGTTTCTCAATACGATCTTGCCGCTGGCGAACGTGCTCTCGCCGCTGGATAAGTTGATCGCAGTAGAGGCGGAGGGCGGGTAGCGATTCATGCTCTGAGATTCCGGGAAGGTTGGCTAGTCCCAGTTGAAATGTTGGGTAGCAGCGGCAAGGGATCGAAAGGGCATCTAAGGCCGCATTGTGCCATTCGGATCGGCCGGCGCGCGTGATGTGATAGACCTTACGAGCTGGCCCCTGACCAGCATGTCTCTCGACTCGTCCCTCAATAAAGCCATTCTTTTCCATTTTCTTCAACAGGTAGTAGATGGAGGAGAAGCCCACTTCGGTCCAGTCACGCATCCCGCGATCCTGGATGACTTGCTCGATTTGGTATCCATGGCGAGGTTTCTCAGCGATGAGGCTGAGAATAGCAAGCTCAGCGTTAGTCATAAGCTTTATCCTAAAGCAATAATATTACAATGCTAGAATATCTTCTTTTGGCGGCTGTGTCAAGGCTTAATCTTGGAGATGTTGAAATAATAAGTGCCCGAATATGTCAGCTCATTGGCAACTGGTTTATTCTTTAAAAACCCTTAATCTTGGCGGGGAAAAGGTTATGAAATGCATTATGGCCGGCGACATAGGAAGTAGCGCCAAGCTGCCGAGGAGGGTGCTTGCGAACTGGAGATTGCATTCAACAATTTGAAACGCCAAACAGCGGGCAGGGAAAGTGTTTGCCTATAGCTCAAATTGTACCTTAGGATCGTGGCGGGCTTATCGAATGCTATACATGCCTGAGCAATCAGGGCAGAGAGAGAAATATCGATCCAGGAGGAATTTATCTGCCTTCGCCTTAGCTGAATTGGTAACCCAAAAAGTTGGATGATCTCTTAAAACGGTTAAACACATAAATGAATGCACTGAAAAAAGCCCAAATGCCAGAAAGGCATTTTCCTACTGGCGGATGCTTTTTTCAGTGCATTCATAAATGAGAAAGAATTGCTGAGTGATATTGAGCAATTTGGTGAAAGCACAGTATAATCAGGGCACGCCCCAGTAGCTCAATAGGATAGAGCGAGGCTCTCCTAAAGCCTAGGTTGGGAGTTCGAATCCCCCCTGGGGCATTTTCTAAGAAAACGGACATTTTGCTATAAATAGAGAAACGAGCCACCCGCAGTGGGTGGCTCGTGCTTTCGGTCATGGTTCATACGGATGGATTATTGGCCCTATGCCAGCGTTTTCCTACTCTTTGCCTGCGCTCCAGCAGCAGCAGCCGCGATTTGCTGGCCCGCGAGGCTGTTCATAGGGTAAACAATAATCATGGAGCTTTCTTCCTTTGACATCTCCAAGAGAGCCTGAAGCTGTCGTAGTTCCATAGTGCCGGGTTGAGAGTCCAGCATAGTACTGGCTTCAACCAGCGCCTTGGCCACGGTTACTTCGGCATCAGCCTGGATTTGCTTGGCCTTGGCCGAGCGCTCGGCGCGGGCGATTACAGCCAGCTCTTCAGTCAACATTGCCGGGCCACGCACATCCGTAATTCGCACTGCGCGGACATTTACACCGTAATCTTTGGCCGCATTATCGATTATTAATTTCAGCGCTTTTGCGACCTCTTCAGTTTCGCTCAAGAGCGCCCTTAGATCGTTGCTGCCGATTGTGCTCTTTAGCGCTTCCATAGAAGCCCACTCGGTTGTTTTCCAATAGTCCCGAACAGCGATGGTAGCTTTCTCGGAATCCTCCACCTCTAGCTCAACGGCCGCAGTGACATCTACCGGAATATTGTCCATGGTGAGGGTCTGGGTTGCCTTCACTTCGTAGGTGGTGATACGTACGTCGATAATGCGGGCAGCCGAGTAAATGAATGGGGGCACGATAAAGAAGCCCGGCCCTCTGGCGCCGACCGACTTGCCAAGGCGGAGAACAACTACGCGCTCCCATTCAGGAAGGACATAGAATATGCCGGCGAGAACATTAGCAATCCAGAAGATTATTATGGTCTTGAAAAGACCGATGAAAAGGCGCCCAAAACCGGCAGCAGGACCCCCATACGGAACCATAATATTGGCCGTGATGGCCCGAAAGTCGGGCAATGCAATCAAGAGCCATAACGGGATCGCCACTCCCCATCGAACAACGCCGCGGATGAAACTCTGAACTGGATTTCTTATTAGTCTCATGATCTTCTCCTTGTTTGTA
>DAOVFE010000294.1 GCA_030673085.1 Anaerolineales bacterium
TTGCTGGAAAAGGTAGGGGGCGACGGTTTGCAAAATGGCGTCGACTATCTTCATCTGGGATATTTGTCAGGCGGGTCAATGGCTGTTCAGCTGTTTGCAGCTGCGCCGAGGCAAGCAATTATCCGAGGTTTTCAATTACCAGAAAATTTAAATGGGAATCAAAATTCAGCATGGAGCATGGATATCTTAAAAAACATCACGGATCTCTCGGACTTTTCCATGGTGATAGTAATAACCAGTGGAGCGGAAGATGCTAGAACCTGGGCTGAGCAAGCCGGCCCTCGAATGGGAAGCGCTCCCTTGGTGATGATCTTGAGCGCCGGTGTGGAGCCGCTCGTTCGCCCCTATTACGAAACAGCAGACAAACAGGTGGATGGCATCCTGTCCGGGCTCCCGGCGGCAGTTGCCTATGATAAGCGTTTTCAGCGAGTTGGGGAGCCACAGCTGCTATGGAATGCCTTTGGCTCGGGTATTCTTTTCAGCTCATTGATCTTGATGGTCGGAGGCGGCTATGGCGTAGCGGTCGGGTTCTGGCGACGGCGCGGCGCTCGGCGAGAGAATGAAGCCTAATGACGAACTTCGCTTCGCTTGATCTTTTGGGAACCTTGGTGGCTGCGCTCTTAACGATTATGGTGCTTAGCTACCTTATTGGAGATAATCCTCTTTTCCGAGTGGCGACTCATATATTCGTCGGAGTAGCTGCGGGCTATGCTGGGACGATTGCCTGGCATAATGTAATAAAACCGGGAATGGTTGATCCATTATTGGCGGTTGTAAGTGGCGGCGGATCGACAAGCGAATGGAGTAGCGGATTAGGGCTGATTCTAACGCTGGTATTATGGGGGTTGGGGCTATTGCTTTTATTCAAGATATCTCCGGCAACTTCGCGCCTGGGAGCCATACCAATGGCTTTTCTTGTTGGAGTGGGCGCGGCAGTAGTAGTTGGTGGGGCAATTACTGGAACCTTAATCCCGCAGACTTTCGCTGCAATGGATACACTAAATCCTGTGGCCATATCGCCACAAACCGGTGAAGCGGGATTAGAACGCTTGATCAATGCTCTGATTTTATTGGTAGGAACTATTAGCACGCTAATATATTTTCGCTTTACAAAAAAGCCTGGCCCGACAGTAAGAGGAAGCTATTTCCAGATCATGAAAGTAATTGCATTTATAGGTCAGATATTCATTGCGATTACATTCGGGGCTATCTATGCTGGAGTTCTTGCGGCATCGATTGTAGTTTTTAGCGAGCGTATTAAATTCCTATTAGACGTAATTCCAAGCTTGTTGGCCGGTATGTGAGTCATATATGTGCGCAATGCCAAGTGCGGAAACCTTTCTAGCTGTCGATGTGGGTTCTATCAACACCAGAGCCTGTCTATTTGACGTGGTTGGCGGTCACTACCGATTGGTAGCGACCGGTCGAGCGACAACGACTGCCAAAGCCCCATTATTTGATATTAACGAAGGTGTCCGCTTGGCAATTAATCGAATTGAATTGATTGCCGGCCGGCGGTTAATTAATGAATCTGATACTTTAATTATGCCTTCTACCGGTTTTGGCGCCGGGGTGGATTTGCTTGCAGCAACAACCTCTGCTGGCCCTCCAGTGAGAACCATGCTGGTGGGCTTAATGCCAGATGTGTCATTAGCGAGCGCAAGGCGTCTGGCGACCTCAACTTATCTTGAAGTCGTCGGTGAGCTGAATCTAATCGATCGCCAGCGAGGCGAAGAGCAGATAGATCTGATTCTATCAGCTGAGCCTGACATGATCCTGATCGTAGGCGGTACCGATGGCGGCGCGAATGAGTCCTTGCTCCAATTGGTGCATAGCGTTAGTGTAGCGATTGGGCTGATTCCAGAGAACAAACGACCATGGATTGTTTATGCAGGAAACCGCCTTCTCGGCGCTTCGGTTGGGGAATTGATATCTAACCTTGCACCAGTTGTTTTTACCCCGAATGTGCGTCCAGATCTCGAGCAAGAAGATCTAAGCAAGAGCCGTCTCCGCCTTGCAGAGGCCATCATCGAAACGAGATCAGCGTCGATTACCGGTTATGACGAATTGAAGCAATGGGCTGGCGGTAATATCATGCTGACGGCACATGCCTTCGGACGGGTGATATGTTATCTGAGCAGGATTGGAGCTCCCGAGCTGGGTGTATTAGGCGTTGATCTTGGCGCCAATCAGGTTACGGTAGCAGCGGGCTTTGCCGGGAATCTTAGTCTTACTACTCGAACCGATCTAGGAATTGGGAATCCACTTCCTAGATTATTAGAACATTGCTCAATAAATGATATCAGGCGATGGCTCCCATTTGAGATATCTGAATCTCAGCTACGGGACTATATCTACAATAAGTCACTTTATCCTGCGACAGTCCCGATTGAAAAGAAAGAGCTTCAAATTGAGCTTGCCCTAGCGCGGCAATTGATTAGATCGGCGATATTCCTTTCAAGGGCCGACTGGCCAGAAGGGAAAAATATTCGAAGCAGTTCACTTCTCCCGCAAATTGAAACTATCCTGGCTGGGGGAGGGGTTCTATCTAGGACGCCAAGCGCTGCTTATGCCGCGTTAACTCTTATCGATGGAATCCAGCCAATCGGGGTGACCAATTTGGTTATGGATCCATACAATCTGACTGCGGCGCTAGGTGTTGTAGCCAATCCTTTGCCGTTGGGGACAATCCAGGTGCTCGAATCCATTTCATTCCCTGCAGTGGCGACAGTCGTCGCCCCAGTTGGGAAAGATAGGCCCGGACGTCCGGTATTGCACATACGTCTTGACGATGAAGATGGCGGACATGTATTTGAAAGCACGATCCATTTAGGACAGTTGACTGTCTTTCCTTTCGAGGCTGGTCGACGCGGTTTGCTTACTTTGCGTCCAGAAAGCGGCTTCGATGTTGGATTGGGTGGGGCAGGCCGGGCAGGAACTGTCAAGGTGTCTGGGAGTGCTCTGGG
>DAOVFE010000486.1 GCA_030673085.1 Anaerolineales bacterium
GCGCTTTGAATGTGGGTTTTGTCATTGGTTGCCCCATCGCCCACCGCGCCATAGTCCCTTACATAGTAATCAGCCGCTGCCGCTTGAATGATATTCGTAAAGGCCGGAACAAGCTGATCCACTATGGTGCTGCTTTCATAACCGAGATAAGCGGAAATAGGCGTATAAGAATTGTCCGATCCTGCGAGTGCGGGGTCTTCCTGGCCGTTCACACACCCGCATTCATTTGCTGCTTCGCTCAGAGTTGCTTCTCCGTTCCCAATGGAATCCCGAAATAGCGTCCCTTTCATTTCTGTTGCTTCAACCGGGGAGACCAGCAGGCCGATGATTGCTACTAAGAACAAGGCTGTAAATATCCGCTTATTACTGATTGCGGCTTTCATTGGCAATCCTCTTAATTCTGTATTTAAACGATCATGGTTCATTGATTTTCTACCGATGCGAATTAACTTCCGGACGGCGGCATTTGGCGTTCCCGGAGGAAGCGTGGCGACTGATGTCTGAGCCCCCCTTGGCGATTCTGTTTTATTGCCCCTTAATACGCGAATATATCTTTCATGAATGCAGGGCGCATTCTTGGTTGTCATATCTAATTGTGACTTCATTGTAGAAGCGATAAGGTGGGGAGCGGCAGAGTACGATAGTCCTCAGCCGAATGGTACTGTGGGGCTAGGTGGCATCTGGCCGTTGACGGCTGTGGAAGGAGAGCTGCCCGCTCATAGCAGCGCCATTACAGTTAACGTTCGCCCAAGTCTCCAAAGACGCGCCGAATCCTTTGGCTAAAATATTATGGTTGCACTGAAAAAAGCCAAAATGCGAGATAGGTATTTTCCTACTGGCGGCTGCCTTTTTCCAATAGATTCAGAAGTGCAAAATTAATTATCTGCGGTGCTGGATAAGGTTATGCGGGTTTGTGGTAGGGATTGAGCTGTGGGGTAAGAGGTGATGATGTCAGAAGCATACATCCAAGACGCCAAGGCGCGATCGATCTTCCTTCTCTATAGAGAAGAATTACCGGATTTTTACCTAAAGAAGGGAAACTCTCAAGATTTCGAACGCTCGAAATTATCGTAA
>DAOVFE010000158.1 GCA_030673085.1 Anaerolineales bacterium
AATAATTCACTCGTTCTCTGGAATTTTTCTTCAGCATGTTTGCTTAATTCGGGCGTCTTCTTTTTAAAGTAGAAGTAGGACAAGATATTGGTTTTGGAGGTCAGGTGGGGATATAAAGCATAATTCTGGAAAACCATCCCGATTTGTCTTTCGCCGGGCGGGATGTCAACCATATTAATGCCGTCATATCGAATTCTTCCCGAATCGGGTTTAACAAGACCGGCGATTATTTTTAAGATAGTGGTTTTCCCGCATCCACTGGGGCCCAGGATCACCATAATCTTGCCATCCGGAATAGTAAGATTTAGATTCTGGATAGAAAACGGCTTTTTTGCTGCACGGCCGGTCATGGTTGATTCTGATTTCCCGTAAGACCCGGGAAGATTCAATCCCGGAAATAAGGCTTTCCAAAAGCTTATTGTCTTGTCCCCGGCAAACGTCTTGCTAATGTTAATTAATTCGATTTTGGCCATAATTGTGCTTCCTGATGGATGAGAAAAATCGCATCGGCCATCCTGTTTTTCTAGTATAACGCGGCAAGCCGCGTAATGATGATGGAATCGACAGAAAAAAAGACATGCTCATGCATGCGCATGCTGGTTTGCCATGCGTAGGGGATCAATTATGTATCAGTGATGCTGCGCTCCTGGTACTTCCAGTGGCACCGACGACGGCCAGCGGAAAGCCGCTATCATGGCTCCCTTTTGCCTGCGAGGGAGCCATGGTAACAGGCGGCTTATGTGATGATGTTTGGAAAAAGCGTCCGAATAAATCGGATTAAATACCTCATTCCTCGGCTGAAGCTATCATTTCCTCTCTGCGTTCTTCCAGCAGATCATGCAGCGAGTTCCGGTCCTTTGGATAGGTACGGAACATCGGGATCCAGATCAAGGTGCTGATAATCTTCGGAATAGGTATCATCAATAGCAACATCCTGGTCACGTCGCCGCCGAAACTGTCCACCAGCCTGCCGGAGATCGTTATGCTCAGTGCTCCAACTATTCCGATCGACATGTCCATAACTGCCCGGCCTGTTGCACGAAGCTCGGGGCGCAGGATGCCTTGTCCAATTGGCCAGCGAGCGCCGGTATCGATGCTACTTAATGATATGCCGCACAGTAAGCCAAAGATCATCAGTGTAGTGATTCCGCGATCGCCATAATAGATGAGCCCAACTAACGCCGGAATGGATACGATCATACCAATCATGGCCATACTAGCGCGCCCATGATTTGGGTAGCGAGCATCGAGGACATCGCCGAGCCATCCGAATGCAACCAGCCCGATAATAGTGCCCAAGGCCATCACCCCTACAACGAAAAATGCAGAATCGCCCAATCCCAATCCATCAAGCCAGGTAAATATCCAGCCATAAAGCACGGCCATAGCAATATATTCAAAGCAATTATTGATAACTAATACCCACCAGCTCTTAACTTTTGTAATGGCAGGTAGGTCGTTAATATGAAATATGTAGCGCAAGGCGGTTTCATCGGTAATAACATCGGTTAACTCCGGTTCGGCTGAGCCACGCGGCGGATCTTTTACAATCATTAATAGAAAGCCGGTTGCCACACTTGCCAGACCCATGACGACGAAGCCCCATCGCCAGCTTTCGGGACTGATTGCCGCTATAGCGGGCAAAATGCCGAAAGAGACAATCGATCCGGCATAGCTGACCCCGGTCATAATTCCCGCGGCCCGGCCGCGTTCTTTCCTGTCAAAAAGATCGCTTAGAAGCGAAAAAGCAGTGGGCCATAAGACGCCCAATCCCAGCGAGGAAACAATTCGTACGATGAGAAGCTGGGTAAGACTGTGGGTAAGGGCGATGGCTAAGGTCCACACTCCCCAGAAGCCTGTAATCCAAACTAATAGGGCTTTGCGTGAGAAACGGTCGGCGGCATATCCCCACAATGGCAGTGTAAGTGTGCGAACCATATCGCTGATGCCAAGCACTGTGCCCAGCTGGCCTACGCTTAAACGCATCGATGGATAGATATGTGGCCAAAGGATTGAGAGAGTTTCGTTTTCGCTGCTGTCTACAAAGGCGGCGGCAGACAGTGCGAAGACGGAACGCCAATTACCTTTCTTTTTGCCTTTCTCCTTGGGCGTTTCTTTTGTATTCATGAAGCCTCCTTGGTTCCAGGGTTATGGCCGGAAATCCTGGTTTATATATTAGATGCCAATATCGTCCTTCTTGGATGCGAACTGAAATTCTGCAGCGGACGGCCATACCTTCTAACGACTGCAATGGGCATTGAAATAGAAATTCTTCCTGAGAACCTGTGCAGCATGATATTTTCCATTTGGCCAGCTAGATGTCACCTGGAATCGCGCTTGCCTGTTGGGCTGTGCGCCGTGCTAATTCCGAGATGGATACTGTATCCATTCCGCTCAGACCGCAGCGGAGACGGTCTTGAAGGGGATCAATCCACTTTTTGGGCAATGCGCTCTCTCCAAGCATCAGGCCCAGAATCGAGCCGACAGTGGCACCGTTACAATCGGTATCAAATCCGGCAATCACCGAAATGGCAAGGCTTTTTTCGAAATCGCCTTCCCCGTATAGCAGACCGATAGCCACTATCATGGCATTTGAAATAGTATGCGCCCAATGATGGAAGTTCCGCTCATCCCAGCGCTGGTGGATTCGATCCAAGGCCTGTTCCCAGGAGATGCCTTGCCCTGGCCAAGACAGCGCCTCCTCGATCGCCTTGGCCAGGCGAGACTTGCTGGGAATCTCGCTCAAACCAATCCGGATAATCTCGTTCGGATCATCGGATATATAGGCGGCGGAAAGCATAGCTGCAACCCACATCTCGCCGTAGATGCCATTTTTCACATGGGAAATGGCGGCATCGCGCCAGGCCATCTCGGCTGCAAGCTCGATCCGCCCAGGATTGACGTATCCAAAGATATCCCCTCTGATCTGCGCCCCAATCCATTCGCGATAGACATTACGATGCATACCAGAATCCGGCGGCAGGATCAGGTTGGAGAGGTTGCGGTAAGCAACGCGTTCGGCGGTGCACAATTTGAGCAACGGAAGGCGCGTCAGCCAGGCTGTCGCTACATCCAGAGATGTAAACGCGGGGCCGTATTCTTCCAATAGAAGAAGGCCAATGACCGTATAATTTGTATCATCGTCTTCAGGGGCGCAGTCGATGTTATTGATCCATGGGACCGGTCCGTCATAGAAATATTCTTCGCTCGAATCGCTAACCTCGAACCTTTTCCGGATATTGTCCGGATGCCCTGAAGACATATAGTTCTGGATTGGATAATTGCTTATCGCCCGGTTAAAGCCCACCAGCCGGTCTCGCATCCAGCCCTCTACCGGCTTCCCCAGCAAACAGCCGGCGCACCGTCCCAGCCAGGCGCCATAGATTCGATCATAGAGGCCCGAAGCATAGATCGATGTTTCAATCCTTCGAGGTCCATCTGGGCGAAGACGCCTGATGCTGGGAAGGTCTGAGGGTTCTTTATAAGGATAATCATCCCGGATTGGCAGGCGACGCGTCTCATCAAGCAGACGGATTGCTTCAGCTTCGCGTTGAGGGGCTTCCATTGGTAAAGCCTGAATGGCAGCAACCTGCTTGGCCAGTCCGGAAGTGTCTTTGCCCTCTTCTTGACATTGCTCCAATTCTATGTGGAGATCACTTGCATAGCTCAACCAAGGTTGATTAGTCAGGTTCAATATATGCCTCCGGTTGAATAAAGCCCCCTTTATCCATACCTTAGACCGCCAATAGTTGATATATGAACCGTCATGTGATTTCGAGATAGTCGCGGCTGGGCAGGGGCGGAAAAGGTGCAGTTGGCAGGGTCTGATACCAGTAAGCGACCGAAGCTATATCATCTTGGAGCGGCAAATAGCGATCATACTTCCCTTGCCTGAGCCAACCCAATGCCTGGATTGTTACCCGCATGTCTTGGTCGAAACGGATCGGATCCATGATGTGCCAGCGGTACATCCCAAATCGCATTTGTGATTGGTACTGGCCATCGGGGCGGAGAATCTGCGGAAGGCCAGAATAAGGCGTGGTGAATTGGCGATAATGACCGTCAACTTCGAAGTTATAAGAACCACAGAAATAATCTTCGGAGCCCGTTCCGCAGATAGTAGGAAATTCACGATCGCCGTCGATATAGAATTTAATTTCGCCCTCGCCCCACCACCCGCTACGGTTGGAGCCCCATGCTAGATAGGTGCCTACATACTGCCCCTGGCCCTTTACCCGGTCTAGGATAGTGTAGACGCTTTTTAGGGGCAGGGGATTGATGCGCCGGAATTGGGCGTGAAAGTAAGCTGCATCCTCAGAAACTTGGGTTAGAGTGTAGTCTATTTGATAGTAGGCCACCATCTCTTCAGAGGAGATGTTGGTTATTGTTATCTTGCAATGCTTACGGAAAGGCATTTCCCAGTAGCAGTTCAACCCGCTTCCCGGGTTAACGCAGACGGCAAGAGAGCTAATCTGAGCATATTGGTTCCAGCCGCAGGCGAAGAAATCGCCTGCAGGGCATTCAATTGAGGGCCTCTTTGAACCGTCCCAGTAGAAGCGCAGGATGCTGTGTCTCCAGCGGCCGGTGAGGGTCATCCAGATGTGTTGGATTGCGCCGGCCCCCTGGATATCGGCCAGTACCCGGCATTCGCCAGGGGCAACGTTGATCGAAGGTGAGATTTTCCACCCCTGTCCGAGGTCGCGGGCGCACTTAGCGCCAGTGCCCTCTATGGCCATGCCGCCTTTCCCTTTTTCCCCATTGAAATTTTCCGGGCTGATGGAGCGGGTCTTCGCTTTTGAAAGACGGGGGAGATTTCCCAGGCTCATATCAAGTCCGTTGAATTCAGCCATATTTTCCTCCATACCGCTCGGGTCGGATGTAAATGCTCAATTATGTAGGCGGGACAATTGTGGCTGTATGAAGCCTCATTCTATTCGCATAATAAGTCGGACAGATTGGTGGCTCGTAAGCTGTTCTCGAAGCGGCGTAGCTATTTTCATTGACCTACTCTTGTGCTTTGCCCGAAAATGTTCATCCATTCCAAATATCAATGCATCCGGTTTAGCGCCACTATATGGTGATAGCCCTTTCAAATTCCGCATACGGTTCGCGGAAAATCCCTCTTTTTGCTGTCCTTGAAGTTGCAAAGGATATTGCCGGCCGTGTTTGATAGTCCTCTTATCAGCTTATTTAATATGATGACGCCCAAAAATGGAAGCGAGAAAAAGCTCCTTGGATCTTTCTCTTTTGAGGCCTTCCGCTCCAATTGATGTGGTTTTCAATCATGCGGCGGTCGATTTATTCGATTAGCCAGAATATAAATGGCCAGGGCCGTAGGCACTGCAGGGCGATAGTCCTGAGCGAATATTTAAACAAAACCCGCACCCGAAG
>DAOVFE010000248.1 GCA_030673085.1 Anaerolineales bacterium
ATGGCATCAGAGATCGAGAACAGGAAAGTGATGAAGGTAAAGGGCGATGGAGAAACCATCTTGGTTGTGGAAGACGACGAGATGATGCGGAAGGCGGTTTGTGAAATACTTGAAGAACTGAATTACAACGTCTTAGCAGCCGAAGATGGCCATAAGGCGTTGAAAATTTTTAACCGTCAGAAAGCTAAAATTGATCTGGTGATTGCAGATCTTGTTATGCCCAAGATGGGAGGGGAAGAGCTCTATAAGATAATGCGGGAGAAATCTCCTGAGCTTAAAATGCTAATCATGAGCGGATATCCCCCTAAGGGAGAGACTATCGAACAATTGGATCGAGGAATGTGTAGCTGGCTCCAGAAGCCTATCGATTCAGTTACTCTATCGCAAAGCATAAAAGAATCTCTACAGCAGGGGGCAAGCTAGCCAGGGAGAAGAATTCTGAATTGCAAGGGCGAAACCTGGCGGTATCGCGGACGAGACCTGGCAGTTTTGGGGGTGAAGCTAGGTGGTTTAGCGGACGAAGCGGAGATCGCCTGCAACGTGCGCCGCTTACTATCGTTTGATGAGGGTTGGGCACAGCGAAGCCGCGAGAGGTTAGCCAACCGGAAGCCACATACAGTGTACTGTGTACAATGCGCTTGCTGGAGGTTCTTTACCTGGCCATGGCGAAATAATAGAGGGGGCGGAAAACTACGGGCTACTACGGTCATTGTGGGAATTGAGAATAAGTATGGACAATAAAGAAAGGCATATAGGAGTCTGTTGCATAACTGCTCAACTCCGGCGAAGAGTAGAACACTCTCCTAAAATAATAGAAAAATTCAGGCTTAAGCGGGACGATAGTGTTAAGATTACGCCATTATTGTGTTCCAAGTGGGATAAGGAATTATCTATTACGAGTTATGCAACAGGCCCATAGATCAGTTAGAACATTGCCGAAAAATGGCGTAAGACGCAATAGAAATGGAAGGCTCTATCCGTTGAGGGGACAATTCCAATAACAAATAGAGAAAGAGATTATAATCCGTCCAATTGCATTATTCTGAATATGTATCGCAAGCATCTTCTTTGCGGCCTTTGCCTATATTGGAAAGACGGCAGAATACTGTAAGCGACAGGCATAAGGAGCAATTCCATGACATCCGAGAATAGGCAGGTTATTTGCTCTGAAAAGGCTGCTAAGGCTATTGGGCCCTATTCGGCAGCCATTCGATCCGGCAATCTGGTTTTTGTATCCGGTAACTTGGGAATTGGTCCTCAAACCGGCCAAATTGTTTCAGGGGGTATTGAGGCCGAGACCCGTCAGGCTCTCAGCAATATTTCTAGAATTCTTGAGGCGGCTGATTCCTCAATTAAAGGGGTAGTTAAAACAACGGTGTTCATGCAGGATCTGGGCGACTTCGCTGCAATGAATGCTGTTTATGCCGAGTTTTTTACCGACGAACCTCCGGCGCGATCGATTGCGCAAGTGGCTGCACTCCCTAAGGGAGCGGCCATCGAAATTGAAGCCATCGCGCTAGTTGGAAGCTAGCTTGTAGGGAATATCGAAAGACCATTAAAATGATCTATCTCGGATGGTTCATTGGGTGATTACTGCAATTAAAGGCGGAAAATATGGCTGGCGAATTAATCCTTGTCGTAGATGATGAGGAGAATATCATCGATCTGGTGCAGCTATACCTTGAACGCGAAGGGTATCGGGTTGAATCTGCCTTAGATGGTGGCAAGGCGTTAGAAATGATCGAGAAAGAGGAGCCTGCGCTGGTAGTCTTGGATATCATGCTTCCGGTGGTCGACGGTTTTGACGTTTGCCGGAGCGTCCGGGCTAATTCGGATGTCCCAATTATTATGTTAACAGCGCGGGATGATGATATCGATAAAATCGTTGGACTTGAATTGGGAGCGGACGACTATCTAACCAAGCCGTTTAACCCGCGTGAGCTAGTCGCTAGAGTTAGAGCCATACTCAGGCGGTCCGAGCGGACGCTGCGGGTTGAGAACCATCCGCTTCATCTTGGTGATTTAACTATTGACCCCGATCGGAGAGAGGCGCGAATTGCAGGCGAGCTGCTGAGTTTGCGAATGAAAGAGTTTGATCTGCTTCAGGTTTTAGCAGAGCAAAAAGGGATCGTCCTAAGCCGAGAAAAGCTTTTGAACCTGGCTTGGGGTTATGATTTCTACGGACAAACACGCACGGTAGACGTTCATATAGCTCATCTGCGTAAACATCTTGCCGGAAGTTCCGTCCGGATTGAGACTGTGACCGGCGTGGGCTATAAGATGGTGGTTTGAAAATTATGTGTGGGTCATTGCGCTCTCGCCTGCTTTTTACCTACCTCTTGGTCAGTGGATTGGTGCTTGTTCTGGTGGTAGCCAGTCTAGTATTTCTAATGCTACGTACCCCATATACCAATCGGATTGTATATCAGCGACTTGATGATCTTGTTGGACGAATTGCCTATATGGAATGGGAAGGCCTAAGTGAATCGCGGGTCGACATGATTCAAACGGCCGTAGAGCGGCTGGATGAAAAATTGCAGGTGCGAATCCTGATATTAGATCCTGGACATCAAGTGCTGGCCGATAGCCGGCTGGAAGAGGGCGCGCCTCAGCCCGGCTTTATGAGGGAGAAAGGAAACGGTAATCAGCCGCTGCAAGGAGAGTTCCGCGATACTACGAATAAACGCTGGCTATGGGTTGCCGCGCCACTGGATCATGGCCGAACAATAGTCCTGGCTTCGCTGCGGACAGTTTTGCGATCTTTGCTTGTTCTGGCAAAAGAACTGATTGTACCTTTGCTGGAGACGGCTTTAGTGGCGTTATTTGCATCTGTTCTTCTAGCTTGGATCACATCTCGATGGGTGACCGCGCCGCTTGATAATATGGTGGAAGCATCAAAAGACGTTGCGGCCGGGAATTATGATCGCGACATCAGTCTCGACGGCCCGGAAGAGGTCAGGAGTCTGGCGATTGCGTTTAATAATATGGCTCACCGCGTGAAAGCCAGCCAGCAGATGGAACGAGATTTCGTTGCCAATGTTTCGCATGAGCTTAAGACGCCGCTTACATCGATTAAAGGATTTTCGCAAGCCATCCTGGATGGCGCTGTCGATAATGTTGCCGCCCGGGAACATGCTGCTCGGGTGATATACGATGAGGCCAATCGTCTTCATCGTTTGGTGGAGGATCTGCTTGATTTAGCCAAGATCGATTCCAGACAGATTGAATTTGGGCGGAAGCCGGTTAATTTGGGATTGTTAGTAAGAAATGTAATTGAGAAACTGAGCTTGCGGGCGGCGGAGAAGGGCATTGATATCACAGATCGATTGCCGGAACTCCCTATTATTATTGGCGATGGTGACCGGTTGGCGCAAGTCTTAACCAACTTATGCGACAATGCTATTCAACATACGCCAGAAGGTAAGACAGTTTGTGTTCATGGGGAAACGGAGGGCAACTGGGTGTCGATTCATGTCGATGACAGCGGCCCGGGGATCCCTCCATCAGAGCTTTCACGAATTTTCGAGAGGTTCTACCAAATTGATAAAGCTCGCAAACACGGCAAAGGACAAGGATCTGGCCTTGGGCTGGCGATTTCGCGAGAGATTGTTCGGGCGCATGACGGACGGTTAGT
>DAOVFE010000289.1 GCA_030673085.1 Anaerolineales bacterium
CGGCCGGATCTCCAGGCCATCAGGAAGTGGAATATCGGGAAGTTTCTCTAGATCGGGCCTTACCATTTCGAAGAAGTATCGCTCGGGCTGATATTCTTCGTCGATAAGCAATGATTTCCAGTCCTTCTCTGTATCATGCGCCCAAGCTCGAAAGAAGTGCAAGTCATCTATGCTATGGCCGGCCGCGATCTCTCGAAGACGCTGTTCATTCTTTCGCAGCAAAACCCGGCGAATGCCTTTGCCTCGCCATGCCGGCAACAAGTAGGCGAAGTGATAGTAGATCAATTCATTGTCCTGCTCCTTGTGCCACCAAACACGGCTGTAGCCAACCGGATTACCTTCGATCTCGACAAGCAGCACATCTTTGTATGGATCACAATTAACTAGATGGGCAAAGCTGCGCTTGATGTCCTCGACCGAGATCGACCGCTCAATTTGATCTACTGCTTTGCTTCCTTCTATGACCTGCACCATGGCTGCGAAATCTACTTCGCCGCGGTAGTGACGGAAGGTTAATCCAGGAATGGTTGGTGCATCGGATACATGTATCTCATCGTTTTGTCGATTGGATTGCTTTGACATTCTAATCTCCAGAACCAGGTCCTATTTCTAATTTAGAAGAATATAGGCCGTGAGCAAACATCCACGGCCAAAGGATTGTTGGCTAGATTCAAAAAGGCCGTGGTCATCGCAGACGCCCACGGCCTTTTGGCTGACAATTGGGTTCTATCAACCTTCGGAAGGTGCACTGCGACAATGAAGCGCGGCAAAGCCGCCATAATTTTGGCGGATGCGCTCGTTTGTATAGACAAGTGCCATCATCCTCTGGCCTCTCTTCTCTAAGAATTCAATGCGCACATTATATCCTGAGCCAGCCATTTGTCAATTCGAGGGGGTTGAAGGAGATAAATAAATTACCACCCTCTTTTACAGGTATATATGTTTTCAATTTCCTCCAATTCGATTGCCCAGGGCTTTTAGTCCAATGCGGCCAAGTCGCTTTTAATAGAAAAAGACAGAATGCCCCAGTGTGCGACACGCACTATTGCTAGTTGTCATTCACTTGATAGCGATGCACGGCTGAATGGGGAATAGGGGTTTGGGACATTCGCTCCCACCCCATAACTAATGCGTTTTTTCAGTGGCAAATATATTTTCATTATTATCCAATCAAATATTTGCGTAAACTACTACGGCTGGTATAATCAATCTAACATGGGCGGTTAGCTCAGCTGGTTAGAGCGTTGCGTTGACATCGCAAAGGCCGTTGGTTCGAGTCCAATACCGCCCACAGATAGCAAGATTTATAAACGCGTTGACCGGGAAGAGTAGCTGAAACATGCGGCCGACAGGGAAAGGAGATCATCGATTGAGAATCTCCAACGGCGAAAGTTCAGCGAAAACCACCCGTGAGCGGAATCCGGAAAGGCCAACTGGCTGAATATGGTGACCGGTATAGCCCCGTTATAGGCTATGAGAGATGGCTGGCCATGGCTGGCCAATCTAGGTGGAACCGTGAGAGCAGAAGCTCTCGCCCTAGAAGGGCGAGACTTTTTTTATTAATACCTCTGGCAATTGCACCTCAAGCAGCGAAACAAGGTGTGAGATTCTAGGTGATATATGCCAGTGCAAGACAATTACTAGTCAACGATTTGTCAAAGGAGGATTATGATGGCCGAAAAGATAGAAGAGCGTTATGAGGATTCAGAACTCTACCATATCCGCCATTCAACCGCCCATGTGATGGCTCAGGCGGTCATGGAGATGTTCCCTGGTAAGGCGAAGATCGCCATTGGCCCGCCGATTGAAGATGGTTTTTATTATGATTTTGATTTACCGCGTCCGCTGACTTCAGATGATCTGGGGAAAATTGAGGCCCGGATGAGCGAAATTATTAACGGTGGGTTCACGTTTACCCGTAAGGTCCTTTCCGCCGACAAAGCTCGGGAGCTATTTGCCGATCAGCCTTATAAATTGGAGCTGGTCGATGGCCTGGAGCAGGGGGGTGAGGACGAGTATGGCGAGGCGGTGGAAGGAAAAGTGGAAATATCCATTTATACTCAGGACACCTTCACCGATCTATGCCGCGGTCCGCATGTTAAAAATACGCGAGAGATCAACCCGAAAGCCATTAAGCTGCTTAGCGTGGCCGGAGCCTACTGGCGAGGAGATGAAAATCGTCCTATGCTGCAGCGCATTTATGGCACCGCCTGGAAGTCGCCAAAGGAACTGAAAAAATACTTGTGGAAGCAAGAGGAAGCCCGAAAACGGGATCATCGCCGGTTGGGAAAGCAATTGGATCTATTCAGCATCAATGAGCAAGTTGGACCGGGATTGATTCTATGGCATCCAAAAGGCGGAATGATTCGGAAAATTGTCGAAGATTATTGCCGGGCCGAGCATGAGAAAGGTGGATATGATTTCGTTTATTCACCGCATATTGGCAAAGCTCAATTATGGGAGACGAGCGGACATCTCGACTGGTATCAGGAGAATATGTACTCGCCGCTGGATATTGAAGGGCAAGAATATTACATCAAACCGATGAACTGTCCCTTCCATGTCTTCATTTATAAGTCCCAGGCGCGCTCATATCGCGATCTCCCAATACGCTATGCTGAATGGGGTACCGTATACCGCTATGAACGAAGCGGCGTTCTCCATGGTTTGATGCGTGTGCGAGGGTTCACCCAAGATGATGCTCACCTTTTCTGCCGTCCGGAGCAGATGCGGGAGGAGATCGACGGTGTTCTTCAATTCAGCTTGAATATGCTACGGGCTTTTGGCTTTGAGGAGTTTCAAGCCTACTTGGCAACCCGGAATCCAGAAAAATACGCCGGCAATCCGGAAGATTGGGAGGCGCCGACAATAGCATTGCAGGGCGCGCTTGATCGAGCTGGAATCCCTTATCGGGTTGAAGAAGGAGATGCGACATTTTACGGTCCTAAAATCGATCTCAAAGTGCGGGATGCAATTGGTCGTATATGGCAGCTTACAACCAT
>DAOVFE010000483.1 GCA_030673085.1 Anaerolineales bacterium
GCTTTGTAAATTACAGCAAGTCTTTCACCTAATAAAATGTAGTTATGCTTATTAAGATTATTTCAGTGCATAATTCAGTGCTGCTTCAGCATGAATGGTTGTCGTATCAAACAACGGCATTCCGGCATCTTCTTCAGTCACCAACAATGGGATTTCGGTACAGCCCAGGATGACGCCCTCGGCTCCGCGTGCCTTCAGTTTCTTAATAACGTTCACAAAACCGGCCCGCGATGGGTCGCGTATCTGGCCGGCGACCAGCTCACTGTAGATGACTTTATTTACATACTCGCGATCGCCGGCATCGGGCACTAAAACAGTGATATCTCTTCGGGATAAAGCTTCTTGATAGAAGGTCTTTTCCATTGTGAATTTGGTGCCCAGCAACCCAACCGTCTTCATTCCCCGAGCTAATATGGCATCGCTAACCGCATCTAGCAGGCTCAGCATAGGTATCTTGACGCTGGCTTGTATCTGTTCAATGACCAGGTGCATAGTATTAGTGGCGATGATGATGAAGTCGACGCCCGCCGCCTCGAGTCTTTGCGCGGCTTCACTCAAACCCTTTGCCACTAGATCCCAACGATCCTCTTTGGGCCAATCCACATAAGGCTGGAAACTGACGCTGTAGATGATAATCTCAGGGTAGCTATAATCACCGAATCGCTCAGTGTAGGTATGGGTAATGTACTCATAGTATTGTGCGGTTGATTCTGGGCTCATTCCGCCCAAGATTCCAATTCTCTTTGGCATTTGATCCTCCCCTTTCGAGTATAGTCTCCTTTATAAGATCAGTGTAAATACTGTTGGATTCTCCTATTATTAAGCAACCCAATACCCCTGCTAAAAATATCTGGGCCGAAGGAACAAAGGCGCATTGACCAGAATCAATATCCGATTGACGCCGACATTTCCGGCAATGCTTATGCCCGGCAATATATTGCTAAAGTATATAGCCGGTCCGCGAGTGCTTCTTTTATGGGAAAAAACCAGAAAAGCCCCTAATGCGCATCGCACGCTGGCGCTTGCTGCGGGGTTCTTCACCTGATAGATGCACACAGATCATTAATAGTAAATGACAAACCCCTCAAAATTCCTTTAGGGATGTCCTTTAAGGACATCCCCCATTGCGG
>DAOVFE010000413.1 GCA_030673085.1 Anaerolineales bacterium
GTCGCTGGATAAAAGAGGAGCCGCGCCTTACTTTCTTGGATCACTACATCAGCGATTTATTCCGCAAGCAAGCACATGTTCGTTCTTCAGAGGTAGAAGAACTATTGGGAATGCTCGCCGATCCCTTCGCCGGGACTTCCGGCGCCGCCCGCATGCTGACAAATGCCGATTTTAAATTCAAACCGGCAATTTCATGTGATGGTCATAAGATTCCGGTTGCCCAAGGAACGCTTTCTAGAATATATACAAGCGCCGATCGTCAGGCCCGTCAGACGGCCTGGGAAAGTTATAGTGATACATATCTTGCTTATAAAAATACACTTTCTAAGAACCTCGCCACTTCCATCAAGCAAGATGTTTATCAGATGCGTGCTCGTCATCATAAATCTACACTTGATGCCTCGCTTTTTGAGTACAACATCCCGGTAGATGTCTTTTACAACTTGATTGACACTTTCCGAAAGAACTTGCCAACATGGCATCGTTATTGGGCCATCCGCCGTAGAGCGCTCGGCGTGGATGTACTTCATCCATATGACATTTGGGCGCCGCTCACAAAAGAACGGCTGCATGTGCCATTTGAGCAGGCAGTTAAATGGATTTGCGAGGCTCTTGCTCCATTGGGCGATGAATATGTCCGGGTGCTGCGCAAAGGCTGTTTCGAGGATCGCTGGATCGACATCTATCCAAATCAGGGCAAGCGTCAGGGTGCATTCTCATCGGGATCGAATGGCACCTATCCGTTTATTATGATGAGCTTCAATAATACCGTCTTCAGCCTCAGCACGCTTGCTCATGAATTGGGTCACTCGATGCACTCGTACTTGACCTGGCAAAATCAACCAATTATTTACAGCGACTATGCTCTTTTCGTGGCCGAAGTCGCTTCTAACGTCCATCAGGCATTAGTACGGGCATATCTTATGAAAAATAATAATGATCCATCATTTCAGATCAATCTGATTGAAGAAGCCATGAATAATTTCCATCGGTACTTCTTCATTATGCCAACTCTGGCCCGTTTTGAACTAGAGACGCATGAACGAATTGAGCGCGGCGATAGCCTGACCGCAGAGGACATGATCAACCTCATGGCCGATCTCTTCAGTGAAGGTTACGGAGATGAAATACATGTTGATCGTGAGCGAGTCGGCATCACCTGGGCGCAATTTGGCCACCTATACGTAGATTATTATGTCTTCCAATATGCAACGGGTATTTCGGCTGCACATGCAATTGCTAATCGATTCTTGTCCGGTGAAAAAGGCGCGGCAAAAGACCATCTCGATTTTTTGAAAGCTGGCGGTTCGGTTTATCCAATAGACGCTCTAAAAATTGCCGGCGTTGACCTTACTTCCCCACTGGCCGTAGAAGAGACCTTTAAAATTTTATCGACTACAGTTGATAAACTGGAGGAGCTTCTGGCGAAGAAATAAGTCCATACAAAACGAGGATAATGGCTAATTCGGCCCAGATTCAAATCGCACATTCACATTATAGATATATCTTCAGTCCCTTTCAGGCCTCGATGATTCCATAGGCGCAACATCCATAAATAGAAATATCATCTATATCCACTTCTATCTTCTGGTTATCACTTTCAAGGTGATCATGTGAATCAAACGCAACTATTCTGCAATGCATATATCTCTTTATTTGAGAATACACGCAGGTGATGTCTCCGGCACGCTATTGACAAAATCGCCGCCAAGGAAGCTTTCGTCTGGTAGAAGACCATAATCCGTTCCAAAATATTTATCAAACAATATCCGATATGAGTTTACAGGCGTTATTGTCGGATATAATGACATGCTTCCATTATCAGGAAAAAAATAGGCATTCAATATTTTCAGCTTATTATCACCCTGTAATCCGGTATCGCCTTGAATAATAATAATCGGTGGTGTATTTGATTCAGCAATGATCTTCTTTACAATATCTAGAGTTCGTCCAGTTATGAATTGAATCTCTCCCACATAGCCCTTGACTTCATATTCTTTATTGATTGGTCCGGCCAACTTGCCTCCATAGAAGCCA
>DAOVFE010000378.1 GCA_030673085.1 Anaerolineales bacterium
CAGCAAGATCGGTCTGGGAAGCACGTTTAGTGTGCTCCTGCCTGTGATAAATCACACATACTCAGATATATAAATGGTTTGACATAGAGATGAGTCGGATTGATCGGTTAATACTAACCATAAGGCAGTAAAAGAATCTGCTGATTAAAAGACAACTTATGCCGACTCTCATATAATGGCTTGTCCTGTTATCATTATGCAACCGGGATAACCATCGTCTTAGCAATGCCCGGAACGATATCGACAGCGTTAAAAACATCAGCATAGAGTTGTGCTATGATCAGCTTCCTTCAGACGAATATTCGTCGCATTAAGCATCTTGGCAGTCTGCTTTTTTTGCTTGCTATTGTTGTGCTCAATAGCTGTGTTTTGATTAAACCAAATTCCGGTCCGCTAGTTACTCCCAATCCGAATGCAACCGCTACTCCGACGCCATTTTCCCCAACTGGCGATTTGCAGGCTTTCTCGTCAGACAATAATCCGCTTGCCCCGCCACTCCCCCTAGCCGATAGCAACTTGCTGTGGGGCGCTTTCCCTGGCCCGACTGAATCCTCAGCCATCGAAATTCCACAGCCCATGCCACTTATGCAGCTTCCACCTAATACAATCAACATCATCATCCTCGGTTCAGATGAACGCCCCGGCTTTTATGGCAATCGCACTGACGCCATTATGATCCTCTCACTTAATCCGGAAACCGGGAAAGCGGTTCTATTCTCAATTCCTCGCGATCTATACGTCTACATCCCCGGATGGAAAGTCAATCGAATCAACACCACCGACCAACACGGAGGGCCGGAATTGGTGGCATTGACTATTCTGTATAATCTCGGCCTTGAAACTCACCATTGGGCGCGCGTCAGTTTCAATGGATTCATCACTGCTGTAAATATGTTGGATGGAATTGATATATCGGTCGAAAAGACAATCGTCGATACATGCGATGAAAAGCCTATTCGCTTCCCGGCCGGCACGCAACATATGGACGGCTATACCGCCCTCTGCTATGCCCGCGTGCGCTTAGCCAGTAGCGATTTTGAACGAATTCTTCGACAGCAGCAAGTGGTCGAGGCCATTTTCTATCGTGTTTTTACTTTACATGGCCTGACCAAGATACCTGAATTATTCAGGGAATTCGGATCACTAGTCGAAACCGATATTGGGCTTGGCGATATTATTCCCCTTGTCCCCCTAGCCGCTACCTTAGCAAACGACCCTTCTCGCATTGATCACTATAGCATCGATCGTAGCGCAGTAACATCCTATCGTGTGCCATCAACTGGAGCGGCCGTCTTGCTTCCTAATAGCGATGCTATAAATAAGCTTATCAAGGCTGCTTTTGGTCCTTAGCCATGGGATTCTCGATAAAAGTTGGTTATTGGATCTTTATAAGTAGGCGGCTATGCTTGAGCCCGCCAATTTAGGATTTGATTATTGAAAGCCGGGTGAAATGCAAATAGGGGGCAAGAGAGTGTTGAAAAAGAGAGGAATCATGGGAAAAAGCCAGGAAACCCAACAACTAGCTATAGGGATGAGTAGAAAGTGCGGGTTTGGGAGCTACCGCCCTCATTTATGGCTTTTTCCTTAGAAGATGCCCCGCAGCTTGCTGCGGAGTTCTTCACTTGCCGAAATAATAGTATATATGGGCAAATATGTTTTTCAACACCCTCGGGCAAACATGGCGACATTCCAGAGTAAATGACAAAAACCTTAAAATTCCTTTATGGATGTCCTTTAGGGAAAGCCCCTATTGCACAATTTTGCCCCTTCGGGTGCGGGTTTTGTAATTCGCTCAGGACTATCGCCCTGCAGTGTCTACGGCTAATCGAATAAACTATAGAATTGGCGGCAAAAAAAGCAGAGATGCCGCGCCGAGACGTCTTCGAATAAATGCTCTCGAGCAATTGACGCGATTGTTCGACGCCTGTGACATGGATAATACATATAGCCGAGGGGTAGCTTATGCAGGCGAGGATTGCTTATTCATAGCTGCTAAGCCCGACCATGAATAGTCGGGCTCATAGCTAAAGGCCCTTCGGGCCTATAGAAGAAGAGGCTATCGTAGAGGGACGACCTTTTTTCAGTGCAATCATACGATTACTATAAGATGATGAGCAATATCCTCCAAACTATGCAAGCCCACCGTTGAGAGCATAGATCAAAGCTTGAAGAGATCGTCGTAGCGCAACGGCTTGAGGTTGTGTTTGCATTTGGAGGTCCATCAGCCGCTGCTGCTCTGATCCACCATTGCCGTATAGGATTGTAACCAGGAGCCTCACTTCGACCATCACAATGAGGAATATTG
>DAOVFE010000365.1 GCA_030673085.1 Anaerolineales bacterium
TCTCTCTGAAAGAGAGTTATATTACAGAACATACGCCGGCACCCTTTAATGAATATTTAGCACACAGAGAGTCATTATCATACCTGCTATGACTGACAGCTCTAATTTTGGCATGCTAGGCTCAAATCTAAATTACAGCTATCCTTATATTAAGATCATGATTAAAATAGGACATGAAGGATTGATCATAACGCGGCTTAGAACCAACGCCTCGCTCCGAGGAAACATCCAAGATACGTTGATTCTATTGCTGCGAGTATATCTTATTGAAACCAATTAATGGAATCTTTCAGATCTGGCAAAGGATGATTCGGCATCATATATACTAGGGCCTCCAACAGCTACCGCTTCAGATAGCGAAGCTCTGTATAAACATCTTTAACAAAAAAGCGCAGTATTCAAGACATGAAAGGACAGATCGATAATGTCATCCCCGCTATTAGCCATGGAAAATCTGAGGGCTGCAGATAATAACAGGCTGCAGCATCTCTTATCCGAGACAGATGTTGCCATTTACACCCTCGTAAAACAAGATCGAATCGCAAATGAATTAATCACCCACCTGATCAATTGGCTTCGCATCAAGGTGGCTCAAGCCAATGCTAACGGCCTAATTATCGGCGTTTCGGGCGGCGTGGATAGCGCCACTACAGCCGCTCTCTTAAAACGAGCCTGCCCAATAGACAATCGCTATTACTTTCTCTCTTGCCAAAGCGTGAAACAGGATATGAAAGATGCCCAACTCGTGGCTCAAAGCATCGGTTTTCAATTGGAGGTAGTGGACATCCTTCCGCTTTACGCATCAGCTTGTGCAACGATTAGGGCCAATCCAGAAGAGGACCCGACCCCTCTCCACTTGATGAATCTTAAAGCGATGCTCCGCATGACCTTCCTTGCTACCTTAGCTAATAAATATGGGCTATTGATCGCTGGCACCGGAAATCGCAGTGAAATGGAGCATGCAGGGTTCTTCACCAAACGAGGGGATGGCGCTTCTGATATCGTAGTGATGGGACATTTTTATAAGGGGCAAGTAATTAAAGTTGCGAGATTATTGGGCATACCAGAGAGGATCCTTTGCCGCCCCCCTACTCCAGGCTTGCGGATTCTTCCCGATGGCACAACTCTTACCGATGAAGCAGAAATGGGCATGCTTTACAGCGAGATCGAAATCGCTACCTGTCTCTTGATGGAATTTGGAGCCGACTTGAAATCACTAAGTGATGCTGCTAAAGGCAGATTTCCAGATAAGGCGGATAGAATCCTTGACGTATGCAAGAAATTAGCAATCCGGAGCTGGAGAAATCGCCACAAACTAGAACCCACTCCGGTCGCGGGCCACCCGCAAAGCGTTGATCCGGTCTTTAACGAGTATCCACGCGGATTCCCAGATGCTGACAGCCTGACAAACTGGAGCTGGTAAAAAAGCAGACATCGCATTTTGGCGGGATGGTGCAGCTTAAAATCAGATAAGCACTCTTAAGAGGAATATGATCTACGCATGGCTTGGCATCGAAGTGAGCCAGAGTTTCCATCTTCAATCTTACAATCTAACCACTTCAGTGGATGGATAAAGTCGAGGTTAATAATGCAATATACCTTAGTCTACGGACTTGCAGCCGATCCAATCCACCAAGCGCATATCTCCCTTGTCAGCGGCGCCGCTAAAGCATTAATCTCTCGAGGGAAAGAAATTGCCAAGATTCTGATCATTCCCACCTATCGCCATAATCCGGTTGGCATTCGTAAAGATGATCTGCCGGATACATTCGAAGATCGATTTGCGATTTGCGAACTCGCGGCTATAGAAATAGCACATCAATTGGAAGAACAAGCAATACCTGTGGAAGTCAGTAGGATTGAGGAAAAACTGGCAAAACGCCGAAAGGATCCCAATTATTCCGTCGAGACACTCTCAGCTCTACAAGCTGGAGAAGCCTCAGGGACAAATCTGATTTTTCTACTGGGCAGCGATTTGGTCTCTGGTAATGATCCAGAATTTAGGCATTGGCATAAGCCGGATAAACTGATTCAGTTAGCTACTATAGGCATCTGCCCCAGGCCCGGCTATAAACGGAACGAGCAGTTCCTTATGAGCCTCAAGGAGAAAGGCGCTCATTTCATTTATCTGGATGAATTACCGGCTCAGGATATCGCTTCCAGCCAGCTTAAGAAGAGACTTGAGAACGGCGAAGATCCACTTGCATTGAGCGATAAAGGATGGCTGCCAAGATCTATTGCAATATATATCCGCGAAAACAACTTCTTCATTTCGTCCAACCCGTCAACAAACCACTCGTCGTAGGCAGGCAATTAATTCAGACTAAATTCTAGATTACATCATGCCCTCTGCGGTTGAATTAATGAGTACACTTAAAAAAAGCAGCCACAAATAGGAAAAAGGGGTATGTAAGGGGTGTGGGCTTTGC
>DAOVFE010000036.1 GCA_030673085.1 Anaerolineales bacterium
GTCGGATAACATGGCGTTTATCTCGCTAACTTGTGGCCAATCGAGTGACCCAGTAATATGAATTACCTGCATTCTTTCCAAGATCTGTGACAAACAGCTCCATAACGCTTGATTAATCGAACGAGCGCCGCGGCTTCCGCCAAAAACCAGAAGGACCGGGCGATTGCGATCAATCTCTACGCCTGCCTGGGCCAATTCCTGTTTGCTGTCTAGCAGCGAAGCCCGAATCGGATAGCCGGCGACTATTACCCGTTTCGATGAACCGTAGTATTTCTTCGATTCCTGTGTTGTCACAGCAACTAAATCTGCCATTTTCGTGATCCACTTAAGCGCCATTCCTGGCTCGATATCCGGTACAAACGCCACCTTGGAAATACCTCTTCCTGCAAACGCCACTGGAACACCGACATATCCACCAGTAAAAAGAATTACATCCGGCTTAAAACTGCGAATAATCTTTCTAGCGGCCAGGAAACCACGAGCCAGCTTTATTAGATTCCCCGGAAGGGTTCGCAATCCAACGCCATGAATACCCGCTGCCGGAATAGCCTGAAATGCCAGCCTTTCTCGCTCAACCAAGCCGCGCTCCATGCCTCCCTCACATCCAATCCATAGGATGTCTGCATGTTCTTCAATTTGACCGACTATGGCCAAGGCGGGATATACGCCGCCTCCGGTCCCGCCGGCCGAGACCATAAGTCGCAACATTAGTTTTCAATCCAGCGCCTTGCAGCTTCTGCCGCGAGACATTAAATAGGAATCCAATAGCGATAAGCGTTACCAGTAGACTCGATCCTCCGTAACTAAACAGGGGAAGTGGATTCCCAGCAAAAGGGATCATCCCAAGCAAAACAGACATATTAATCAGCGCTTCAATCCCAATCCAGAACGTAATGCCGCTGGCTAGTAGCATCGAAAAACCGTTATTAGCATTTAGAGCTACACGGAATCCACGCCACACAAACAGAGCAAACAACAACACCACCAACGCTGCGCCGACAAGCCCTAGCTCCTCACCAATTACGGCGAAAATGCTATCGGTGTGCGGCGCAGGAAGAATGCCGAATTTTTCACGACCGGCGCCTAAACCACAACCGAAAATTCCTCCAGAAAAGAAAGCCTGCAATGATCGCTGAACATGGTATGAAGCCTTTTCAATATCTACCAAACCACCCAGATATTCATCCCAACGCTGACGGCCGGTGTTTGAAATCTGCACCAGCAGAAAGCCCATGCTGGCGCTACCCAGCACAATAGCGAGCGTTTGAGAGAAATGCGCCCCGGCTATGTAAAACATCACTAACGCTACAGCACAAACGGTAATCGCTGCGCTCAAATCTGGCTGCTTCAGGATCAATGCCGCCACGATAGTAATGATTCCGATTAATGGGAGAAAACCATAACCCCATTGCCCGATCCTCTCCCCTTTAGAATCCATCCATTTGGCCAGGTATATGATTAATGCTAACTTGGCCATTTCTGAAGGCTGAATCGACCCCCCAAGAAAAGCACGCTTTGGACCACTCTCACCCGGAATAAGTAATAAAACCAGCAACGCAAGGATGGCCAGCATAATAATTGGTAGCGCCTGTTCCTTCAGAAACCGGAGCGGAAGGAATGCCGCAATCATCAAGCCGATTAGACCAAGTGCCAGATTCCGTAGCTGGCGATGGAAGATCACGCTAGAATCATGATATAGATGCCAGGAGACATCCCAGCTTGATGAATAGACCATCACCAGGCCGTATACAACCATGGCAAATACGATTAGCAGCAGCCATGGGTCAATTCCCAGCTTCCGTAAGCGCTGTCGCCAGGAAGTATCTGTAACAGAAGTTGATTTATCCATTTCAGTCATAGCGCTTCCACCAGGCTTTTAAAACGCTCGCCTCGCTCTTCAAAATCGGCAAATTGATCAAAACTTGTTCCTCCCGGTGCGAGTAAAACCACATCGCCCGGTTCGGCGACGCGCACAGCAGCCTCTACCGCTTCATCCAACCCCAGATAAATACTCACACTCAAGGGACGGTCACTACAACATTGTGAGCTTACAGCTTTGGCTATCTTTTGAGCAGCTTCACCAAATAGAATTAGATGCTTAACCCGTTCACATATCATTGCCGCACAATCATCCCAGGGAAGATCCTTATCTCTCCCCCCGGCCAATAGAATTAATGATTCACCAAACGACTGCATCCCTGCTATAGCGCGCTCCGGCGTAGTTGCAATCGAATCGTCATACCATTCCGCTCCCCGAAGTCTCCGTACAAACTCAAGCCGATGAGGAAGTCCTGTGAACCCCTCAATGCCAGCTTGAATCGCCTCTGGGGATACTCCCACTACGGCCGCAAGGACACAGGCCGCAGTTACATTCAGCATGTTATGAGAACCTCGCAGCTCGATTTTTTGCAATGGGCAGACTATGATCTCTTTCCCTTGCTGACTAAGGTAGAGACCATCATCTCGAATAAAAGCTCCATCGCCTTTGCCGCTATTCTGCCTGCCAAAACTTAGCAACCGACCACGAACGCGATTACGAAATCCCCAGGCTCCCGAGTCTTCCCGCCCTAGCACTGCGGTATCTTCAGATGTCTGAAACTCAAGTATATGAGCCTTGGCCGCAAGATAGGCCGCCATTGTCTTATGGCGATCGAGATGGTTAGGAGTGATATTCAATACTGCCGCAACCTCCGGACTGGCGCTCATAATTTCTAGCTGGAAGGATGAGAGCTCCATTACAACCAGATCATCAGATTTCATCTCATCCAAATCTCGAATAAGGGGGTTGCCAATGTTGCCGCCAACCCATACATGCCGCCTTGTTCCTTCGAAGCCTTTAGTCGCCATCCTTCCGGTAAGAGAGGTAGTCGTCGATTTCCCGGCCGAGCCCGTAATTCCCACAATAGGCGCTGGGCAGGCCTCCAAGAATATCTGCGAATCATTGGAGAGCGGAATGCCTTGCCGCCTAGCCTCAATCGCCAGCGGCAGATCTACTGAAACTCCCCCAGATAAGCAAAGCATATCGATATCCTCAATCAACTCAGGCGGGTGCGATCCAAGCACATATTCGATAGGCAAATCCGCTAAATCCTGCATCGAGAGCGCTAGCTTCTCTGCTGACCGCTTATCATTAACTACAACCCTGGCGCCATGTTCAGCCAAATAGCGAGCCAATGCCTTTCCCTGTCTTGCGAAACCGATTACGGCTACGCGCCTTCCCGTCCAATCGGCCAAACGGATCTCCCTATGCCGCCCGGTAGCTCTGGGCTTCTACTCTTGTTTCCTCTTCGTCTATGCCGATCCAAAAATAATTCGGCATCACTGAAAGCTTTTTGCATATTCGAATGCCATCGACCTTATTTTCGGCATTATCCAATGTTTGCGGATGAACCTGGCATAAAGTAGGCATCAAACCGTATTTTTCTTGATAGTAGCTAACCGCTCTAATAATTCTTTCATTGAGCGGTTGAGAACTATCATCGAACCACAGCATTCCAATCTTCATGGCTAAACCTCACTAAACGAGCGCTAATGCGATTCCGATCATCATGGAGAGCAACGACACTAGCCAGAATCGCTGGACAACTTGGGTCTCACTCCAACCTAACAATTCAAAGTGATGATGAAGAGGCGTCATTTTAAAAAGCCGCCTTCCCTTCGTCAGTTTGAAATATGCGACTTGCAGTATCACGCTTAATGTCTCGCTTACTGGGATAATGGCAATAATTGGGAGCAGCGCCCATTGGCCAGTCATTAAAGCAACAACGCCTAACGTGGCTCCCAGTGATAGCGAACCAGCATCTCCCATAAAAAGCTCAGCGGGGTAGACGTTGTACCAGAGAAAAGCGAATACTGCGCCAACAATCGTGAAACAAAAACGGACTAAGAAAATCTGCCCTTGAAGCAAAGCAATTACGCCATAAGCCACAAAGGCCGTGGCCGAGATCAAACCCGCCAGACCATCTAGCCCATCGTTAAGATTTACAGCATTGCTGGAGCCGACGATGATAAACATCGCTATAGGCACGTACCAAACCCCAAACTTTATCTCCTCGGCGCAATTTGGCAGATACAGCTCTGGCGCGTGTAATCCATACCTCAAAGCGATCGCGGTAGCCAGAGCAATTAAAACTTGCAGGATGAATTTCGTTCTCGCGCGCATACCCTTTCCGCTGCGCTTGCTCCGCACGCCTTCCCAATCATCAATGGCACCCAAGACCGCAAAACTAAGCATTACCAGCATTGGAAGCAATACCGAACGACCTAAAATGGGAGTCGGGCCAACAATTGTCACCAAGTTGAGCACGAGAGTGATTAAGAGAACCGGGATAACAAACAGCCAGCCGCCCATGGTCGGGGTTCCCATCTTGGTAACATGCCGCTGAGGTCCCTCGATCCGGATCTGCTTGCCTATTTTCAGCCGACGCAGGATCTCCACGAAAGGAGCGCCCCAAATAACTGTGAGGATAAATGTAATCCCTCCTAAAGAGAGGGCCATGGATGATGCACTCATTCACCCTCCTCCAGCGCGCTTACAATTTCATCCATGCGCATACTATGTGAGCCTTTAATCAATACAACGTCTCCTTCGCCTATACGATTGCTTAGGTACTTGATCGCCTCCTTGCGATCTTCGAAGGCCGCAATATTTTTTTCCGACATTCCGGCTTTAGAAGCTTCGTCTGCAATCCAACGGGCGCGCGCACCAACCACAATCAACGAATCCACAACTGCAGCCGCACGCGATCCAACCATTCGGTGACCGCGCTCTTCGAACGAACCTAGCTCTAGCATGTCACCCAACACTGCGATCCGCCGCCCATCCAGTTCTGCTAATAGATTTAGATCGGCGATCACTGAAGGTGGAGCAGCATTATAGGTATCATCCAACAGCAATGAGCCTCCCGGCCCATGAACCGCAACCAACCGTAATTGTGCATGACCGCTCTGCAGACCACCGATGATTTCCCCCCAGGAAAGACCTTCCACCAATCCAATCGCAGTTGCCCGAAGAGCAGTATGTACCGAATGCCGGCCAAGAAGAGGCACTTTCACATAGGTGCGGTCGCCCTGGTAGTGCAGAACAAACCGCACGCCTTCAAGGCCTAGGCCCTCGATCCCGCTGGCCCATAAATCTGATTCTGGCGAAAGCCCATAATAGAAAATCCGAGCCTGCGTGCAATCCGCCATTTGACGCACTCGCAAGTCATCATAATTTAGGATGGCTACGCCCTCCGGCGCCGATGGCAAGCTTTCAATTAATTCCCTCTTGCCCGTCACAATCGCATCTATGCTGCCCGCTCGCTCCAGATGCACCTCACTGATGTTGGTTAAAACCCCTACGTGCGGCCGAGCAATACGGCACAAGAGAGCAATCTCTCCTGGAACATAGAAACCCATCTCCAATACCCCACGTTGATGAGCTTCTGTAAGACGAAGCATACTGAGCGGTAACCCAATTTCGTTGTTGTAATTACCCGGGTTTTTAAATGTCCGATACCGTTGGCCAAGAACTTCTGCGGAAAGCTCCTTGGTTGTCGACTTTCCCACACTGCCGGTTATGCCGATGACGCGAATCGAAAGCTGGGTACGCCAATACTGCGCAATCTTCTGCAGAGCATCCAGTGAATTGGCAACTCTAAGGCAAAACGGAAATCGAATATCTTCCAAATCCGCGCGTGATAGCGGCTGCCGGAGATCTAAAACCGATAGATTCTTCGGCATATCACGCTCGACCAGCGCCAGAACTGCGCCACGCTGAAAGGCGTCGGCAACATAATCATGGCCGTCTGTCCGCTCACCCGGCAGCGCAATGAATATAGCCCCCGGTATGATCAGACGCGAATCAATCGCCGCATCAGTGATCACCTGATCCAGCGGAACATCTTCGAAATCAACCAGTGCTTTCAAAACACAGCCGAAAGTAAGCATTACAATTCTTGTATCCTCACTTTTCACTGGCCTGATCGGGCTCCACAGCACTTGGAGGAATGCCCATCAGAACAACTAAGCGCTCAGCGACTTCTTGGAAGACGGGCGCTGCTACTACCGACCCCCAAGGCGAACTCTGGGGTTTATCCATTCGCACCAAGACCACGAATCTCGGATCATCAACCGGTCCCCATCCGATAAACGAAGCAATTGTCCACCGTTGGTCATAACCAAATTCGGTTGGAATCTGAGCTGTGCCAGATTTACCGGCCATTCGATAACCATCGACTATGCTCAACCTTCCCTCGGTCTCTACTGATTGGGCCATCATTTCGGTCATCTTGTGTGCTGTTTCAGCCTTAATCGGCCGGCCCAGAACAGTTGTCTTGGGCCAGTAGACGCCTTGCGGGCCAACGACTTCCCGCACAATATGCGGTTGAACCATGATTCCATCATTCGCAATTGCGCTAACTGCTGTGATCAACTGAATCTGAGTGACTGATAATCCCTGGCCAAAGGAATTGGTGCCTAAATCGGCTTCTGTCCATTCCGGATGCCGCTGAGTGCGTAAATTGCCGGCTACCTCACCAGCGAGATCAATCCCCGTCAGATGACCAATTCCAAAGCTATTTAAGTAACTATAAAAAGTGCTGGTGCCTAGCTTCTCTGAAGCGACGTAAGCCAGACAGACATTCAGTGAATGCTGCATACAACCGAGCATCGTCTGCGGTCCCCAGGCGCCGCCATCCCAGTTATTAATCTTGACTCCGCCGACTTCAATCTCGCCAGTGTCGATATATTCATCCTCAGGGGCAAGCACGCCATTATCGAAGGCAGCGGCCATGGTCAGAATCTTGAATGTCGAACCAGGTTCATAAGTTCCGGCTACTGCTGGTGTAATGACCGGTTCTTCCTCATCATCAACCAGCCAGCTTTCGTAGCTATTTGGATCGAGAAGCGGCCATACTGCCATAGCCAGGATTTCGCCGGTCTTGGGATCCATCACAATAACTTCGCCACTTTCCGCCTTGCTGGCTTTAATCGCTTTCTCAAGGGCCATCTCGGCCGCCTGCTGCATCTCCATGTCAATTGTGAGCACCAGATTTACTCCTGCTGGAGGATCCGGTTGGAGACGCGCTTCAATCGGGATGGTGGCCCGCTCAATCGTGATAGATTTACCTGAAAGCCAATCATCGTAATAGCCTTCAACCCCAAAAAAGCCTTTGCCTTCCTGGTTAACGAACCCCAATACATGTCCGGCCATACTGCCAGATGGATAAATGCGACGGCTTGTAGGTTCGAGTGAAAGACCACTCATATCAGGCGCTTCTGAATCAGCTAGAAAATTATTTAGCACATCCGCAACTGTCTGATCGATGGTTATTGGCCATCTCTCTTGATCTACAGTGGGTCGGGTCAATCTAATGCGATACTGTCCGAGAGCAACCCAATCCTTCGTGAGTTGCCCGTATAAATCCTCAAAAGGAATATCCAGCATCTTTGAAACCACCAACGCAATCGCTTCCTTGCTCCCGTCTGTAACCTGTCGGGTTTCAACCTCGATGTAATACATCGAGGAGCTTATCGCCAATGGTTGGCCATCTCGATCAAAAATCAAGCCCCGAGCAGGTGCGATTTTTTCTATTCGACTACCCATCACCTGACTGCGAGCCGCGAATACGGGAACATAAGGACCAAACTGTACCCGAACAAGTTGATAGTTGAGAGCCACGGCGTAAGCCGTCATCACAACTGCAACTAGAATTACCCGCTTTCGCGTCGAACGATCAGTGATCATTCTCAGTTCCCTATGCCGAGCCATCGTTCGGCCCAGTCGACCATTGTTTCAGTGTAAGCCGGCGAAAGAGCACCCTGGCGATTAAAATAAGATGTCAGTGGACGTGGCGCCACAAATGGCGCTGGCGGAATATAGCCGTCGATCACCAGATACTCGATATCGTCAGGAGTCGCTGGCCGGAAACCAAGGGCTGATGCACGCTCCCAAAGTTTGTCTATTGTCGTTTCATCTGCGAGCTTCGCCGTGAATTCTGCATTGCTCCTCTGCAGTTCAGCACGACGGGTTTCAAGCAGCATGACTTGTCGTCCGGCCCCGGCAACATTAGCCCCAATGGCCAGATACATTCCGCCGAGAATCATCAACACAACGATTAGCAACACAGAACCCGATGTAAGCCGCACTCGAGTCCGGAGTTGTGTTTGCTTGAATGCATGAGGACGATTCCTATTCACGCTAATACCTCGCGCCAAGAGTAAAATTATTACTGCAAGGATTATGCCCGCTATAGTCGCTCTGCCACTCGAAGGCGTGCACTGCGCGATCGTGGGTTACGCGCTACTTCGTCTTCGCCGGGTCTGATCGGCCTTCGAGTTATCACTCGAATTTGGGCATGATGACCGCATGTGCAAATTGGCTGGCTTGGCGGACAAATACATTCCTGACTTTCCTTGCGGAAGTACTGCTTGACTAACCTATCTTCCAGTGAATGAAAAGCTATAACCGCCACCCGACCACTCGGTTTTAAAAGGCTCACAGCCTCAGAAAGCCCACACTCAAGGGCATGAAGCTCATCGTTAACGGCAATTCGTATGGCTTGAAATGTCCGAGTGGCCGGATGGATTCGTCTCCGCGATCGCCCTGCAATTTGCTCAATTAGCTCAGCCAACTCCCGCGTAGTCTTGAGTGGGCGATTAGCGGCGACAGCTCGGGCAATTCGTCGTGCTTGAGGCTCTTCGCCATAAAGCCATATCAAATCTGCCAATTGCCGCTCACTATAATGATTAACAATATCTGCCGCAGTCAGTATCTGGCTCGGATCAAAACGCATATCTAGGGGCCCTTCATTTTTAAGCGAAAAGCCTCGAGCATCATCACTAATCTGCATCGACGAGAGACCGAGATCTAAAATGATCCCATCAACCTCATCCCACCCAATCGCCCTTGCATGTGAAACCATCTCGGAAAAGCTGCCATGGCAAAGGTGAACGCGATCGCCAAAGATCATCAAGCGTTCTCTGGCAAGATCGAGTGCAAGAGGATCACGGTCGATGCCTAGCAATTGACCCGTTGGGCTTGAGGCATCCAGAATTCCTATCGCGTGTCCGCCGGCGCCAAGAGTGCCATCTATATATCGGCTCGCTGCCTTCGGCTGAAGCGCAGCGAGCACTTCTTGGTAAAGTACAGGGGTATGCGGCGCAGCGCTGGAAGCGTTCGCCGACGCCCTCATTGCTTACCCGGCCGAGAGATCATAATCAGCAAACCGCTGAGCATTTACATCGGGATCGGTTATCGACGCTAATACTTGAATCCAAATTTCCGAGGACCAAAGCTCAAAATATTCACCTGCCCCAACAATGGTGATTTCGCTATCTAATTCGGCATAGCTGCGCAAGTAATGAGGAATTAAAATACGGCCGGTGGAATCAAGCGATGCCTCTGCTGCCCCACCGAAAATAACTCTCCGTATCGCTCGTGCTTCTGGATTGGTCATACTAATAGCGGATGCTCGTTCAGCCAGCAGTCGAAAACTTTCTGTGGTATAAACCATGAGGTTGCGATCGAAGCCCTGGGTTACATAGGCACCTGACGACAATAAGGCGCGAAATCGCACCGGAATAATCAAGCGGTTCTTGGAATCGATTGTGTGGGTATACTGTCCAAGAAACATTTGTTCGACTGTGCCTTTCAATAACAGGACGCCGGTCTAAGCCGGCGCCCCACTTACCCCCACTCCTTCCCACAATTGCCCACAGTATATACTATTTAGTCCCACTTTTGCAACCCTAATTTTTATATTTGTCTAGTACCCTGGTCCTATTTACATAATTTTAAAGCGCTTTTTAACTGTTATATCCTTCCAAAGATGCCGCGCCGGGGCGTCTCCGAATAAATGCTCTTGAGCAATTGACACGATTGTTCGACGCCTGTGGCATGGATAATACATATATATGAGGGGTAGCTTATGCAAGCGAAGATTGCATATTCATAGCCGCTGCTCCGCTCCACCATTGCCGGATATGATTGAAATAAGGAGATCCACCTTAACCACCACAATCAGGGATATTCCAATTAACAGACATCCTCCGCAGCGGCCGATAAAACCTTCTTTCTTGCCGCCGGATCAACGGCCGCTTGCCACAGGGGGTGTGGGCGAATTAGATGTTGATAGAGCACGCTTTGATTAAGAGCGACAAACCTTATTCCTCTTCATAACCTTTAATGAGAGCGATACGTATTTTGTTTATTCCCCCCACACCCCCAGCAAGTCGCTGCGCAACGA
>DAOVFE010000244.1 GCA_030673085.1 Anaerolineales bacterium
TAAAAATCAGCAGTACAGCCACAAATATTACCGTTATCGCCGCCGAAATCCCAATATCCTGATTCTCAAACCGCTCCCGCCACAGCTCAAATAGCAGCACCGTGCTGGCACGGCTGGGACCTCCGCTTGTGAGCACAAAGATATGATCCACCGTCCTGAAAGCATCAATGAAGGCGATGGTGGTGATGAATACTGTTGTGCGCCGTAATAGCGGAAAAACAATCGACCATATCGTTTGCCATGTATTAGCGCCGTCAAGAGCGGCCGCTTCAAAAACGTCGGTTGGCAGATTCTGTAAGCCGGCTAGATAGAAAAGCATATAATAGCCAGAATTTTTCCAAACGGCGATTATCATCACCGATAAAAGAGCCAAGCTTGGATTGCCGGCCCAGTTTTCAGCACCGGTATAGCCAAATAGCCGAAGCGTTGAATTTAAAAGCCCGTAACCGGGCGTGAAGAAGAACATCCAAATCGTGGCCGCGCTGACCATAGGCATAACAGTCGGATGAAAGAAAGCCAACCGCGCCCATCCGATTCCCCGCAACTTACGGTTGATGAGCAGGGCAAATAGTAATCCTAAAATAATACTGATCGGAACAGTGCCAATAACGTAAATTACCGTGTTGATGATTACTTTAACAAAATTCGGTTCGGTTATTAGTTCAACGTAGTTATCCAGGCCCACAAAGGTCGGAATGCGGAATTTGGCGATATTCATCCGCTGCCGGAAAAAGCTCTGATAGATGGAAAGCAATGTAGGCCAGGCAGTAAACAAGGCAACAAAAAACGCGGTTGGCAGAATCAGCAGATAAGGTAAGAGAGAAAAGCGTCGTTTGTGCGCCCCCTGCAATCCGGTACTCATCTTTCGGCTCCTTCTCCATCATGGGATGCCCCACCCAAGGTAGGGCATCCCATGGATTACCGGCGGATTATCCGCGAAGGATTATCTGTCTTTATTGACAGTAAGGCTCCAAAGCCGCATCTGCTTCAGCCTGGGCAGCTGCCATCGCCTCGGCTACACTCATTTCCCCATTGAAAGCCATCTGCAGGTAATTATGGAAAATGCTGCGCACTTCGCCTAGATTCTGGCACGCTAGCTCAGCGCCCGCATATTGAATAGCGTCGCGCGTCATAGCTGCCTGTGGAACCTCAGCGATATAAGCGATCATAGCATCCGTCTCGTATGCGCTCTGGCTGGATGCGATGTAGCCGGTCTGGATACTATAATCGGCTGCATACTCCGGCTGCGCCAGGAATTCGACAAACTTCCAGGCGGCATCCTGCTGTTCCTGCGGCGCTCCCTTGAAGATATAGAAATTGCCGCCACCGGGCACACTAGCATATGTGCCTTCTTCCTTGCCCGGATATGGCATTACCCCAACCTCAAAATCAGCCTGCTCAATAATACCGGCCAGGCTGCCGGAGGAGTGGACGATCATAGCTGATGCGCCACTGGCAAGATCAGTGGGATCAGTACCCCAACTGGGCTGCACGCCGGCCGGCATTGCATCATATACGGCCGAGAGGTCGATGTAGAATTGCACTGCTTCCATGACCTTGGGATCATTAAAGACCACATTGCAATCATCTTCAATGATGTTCTGTCCATTCCCAATCGCCAACGGCTGGAACAGCCAATACGGCCAGCCCGAAGAAAAGTGCAAACCCCAATTGGTTACGTCACCCTCAATCACAGTAAGGGCCTGCGCTGCTTCAGCCCAAGACTGCCAGCTAGTTGGCGGCTCGAGACCGGCATCGGCGAACATATCAGCGTTATAGTACATGACGACAGCGCTGCGCTGGAAAGGAATGCTCCATACCTTGCCATCGTAATACGAATTGGCCATGAAGGCAGGCAAGAAATCAGCCAGAAAGGCATCGCCGTCATCCATAGCTGCTATGTAGCCGTCCATTGGTACGATGTAATCGGCGTTGATGAAGTCGTATAGGCTGGTGGCCAGTAGAACGGCCAGCGCCGGCGGTTGTCCGCCGCCATCAATAGTAGTTGTAATGGCCGTTTGGACATCGCCATAGCCGCCCGAGAAAACCGGCTCGACGGTGATATTAGGATTCTCTGCCTCAAACTCCTCGATGTATCCATTTAGGATACCGGCGATCGGGGCATCTATAGCAACCGGATAATAAACTTCGATCGTAACCGGCTCAGCAGGAACCTCAGTTGGCGCTTCGGCCGGAGCTTCAGTCGGAGCAACCTCAACAATATGTTCAGGCGGCGCCTCGGTTGGAGCCTCTGTAGCCAGCTTGCATCCAGTAAGCACTATGGCTGATGCAAATAAAGCTATTATTAAAAGCGTTAGTATATTGCGTTTCATTTCTTCTTCTCCTTGATATATCAAACAGCGACGATATCGATTTATTAGTAGATGGTTGCATTTATCGATATTATCCCTCCCTATGAATGGAAATCGAATCAGACATAATTATATCGGACTTGGCCACCCATAGGACATCCAGCGGACATCGCCAAGTCCCCATCCAAAAAGCTTCTGAATGGATAGATTTTGGCATTCTAGGACATACTTCAAGATATGGCAAGCAATTGGATCATTTGGCCGTCATTAGTTTAAAGAAACATTTATGATTCAATCAGTTGCTCCGATTTTATATAGAAAATGTCGGCTTCCCTTTCATTCTGCCGCAAATAGAGAGGCTGGAAAAAGGAAAAATATTTGCCAATGAGAGGGGAGACATAACCGCACTTCTTTACAGGCAAATATATTTTTCAACACTCTTAAACATAGGTTTGATTAAGTACATTTAGTCTACTTTAGATAATCCATTCGAATCAATGACAAGGAACATTTCAATAAGATGTCTTTGCTCCTTTCTTGAACAGATCGGTCTCTGCATACTGTTCTACTTCTTTCGCTCTGACTGCCCCTCTCTATCAGATTTCTTTCTAGAATTCCACCTTTGCCCTCGTAAGAAAAGTCGATCATGATTGGCTGGTATGTTTCTACCACCCATTGACTGGGATTTGATGCCTACCGAGAAAACCTACTCGCCTATGCTAATGACTGGCTAAATCCTCATTCGGATAATGGGTAAAATGCATAGTAAATGACAAAACCCTCAAAATTCCTATCCCCGCAGCAAGCTACAGGGCATTGTGGAATTTTGCCCCTTCGGGTGCGGGTTTTGTTTAAATATTCGCTCAGGACTATCGCCCTGCAGTGCCTACGGCCCTGGCCATTCATCCCCTCAGTAAGCTGAGGGGTATTCTGGCTAATCGAATAAACTATTTAGAGCTTTTTATTACGTCTATTCAAGAGCTTGTTAAAATAAGCAAAAAGCTCCTCCTACATACTCTTGAGGGTGTTGAAAAACATATTTGCCCATAAGAGAGAGTCCATTTCGGCAAGTGAAGAAGGGACTGTCCCAAAAGGCGGGTCGTTAGAGAGCTGGCCCAATTGCACTGAGTAAATTAGTCGCGAAGTGGGGAGTTTATGCTTGATTATTAAAGATTCTGGCTCATTGATGGGGATGATAATCGCGATTTTCGACTTTTCAGATAGCCCCTTCTTCTAAGGAAAAAGCCATAAGTGAAGAAGGGGCTGTCCCAAAAGGCGGGTCGTTAGAGAGCTGGCCCAAGTGCGCTGAGTAAATTAGTCGCGAAGTGGGGAGTTTATGCTTGATTATTACAGAATCTGGCTCA
>DAOVFE010000464.1 GCA_030673085.1 Anaerolineales bacterium
TTCACCCGGATTTCTATGGCAGTCCAATCGGGAGCGTTGGCTAGTTCGGTAAAGCAGATAGGAGTGTCGTCCCAAATACCGTGCACCAGGGTGGCTTGCCGGTCTCCCGGATATCGTTCCTCGAATGCACCTCGTGTTCCCAAGTAGCCATTACCTATTGAAAGAATTGTTTCGTGATGATGTTGATGCTGGGGTTTAAAGATTGCTTCGCTCACTCGCCAAGTGGCAGCATTGCTCAGATCTTTCAGTTGTACTCCATCGAGGTGGGGAAAGACCGAATCAGCCGTAGCTACTTGCGCGGATGGGCCCAGGCCTACTGTAATCATACCAGCGGCATGGGCGGCTTCTATTCCGGCGGCTGCATCCTCTACCACCAGACACTGCGCCGGGCGAACGCCCAATTGCCGGGCGGTATATAAATAGAGATCCGGAGCCGGTTTCTGTCGCTCAACGCTGCTTCCATCAGCGCAAAAATCGAGCTGATCCTTGATCCTCAGGCGGGCGATTACAGCCAGAGCATTTCGACTGGCAGAGGCAATGGCTATTTTTATTCCGGCAGCTTGCAGCTCGGTGAGAAGTGAAGCTACTCCGGGAAGAAGATCTTTAGGTGTCAATGCAGCGATTTCTTTCAGGTAGTAGCAGTTCTTGCGCGCCATCCAAACCTCGGCATCTTCCTCGCTGATAGAGCGCCCAGCGAGCAATATTTCAAGCGACTGGCGTCGCGAGACGCCTCTCAGCCTTTCATTGTCAGCACGAGTGAAAGGAATGCCCTCTTCATTGGCCAGGCGCTGCCAGGCACGGAAGTGAGATTCGGAGGTATTGGTAATAACCCCGTCCAGGTCAAAGATTACAGCTTCGATTATGTTTTCCACAGACCATTCTCTAACTAGGTTTATAGCCCAAGCTTGATTCACGGATAATCAGCTTTGGTGGTAGTAAGACATGGCTTTCTTCTAATGGGTGATTCTCAAGAATACTTACAAGCAGCCTAATTACACGCTGTCCCACATCCCAAATTGGTTGACGCACAGAGGTGAGCGGAGGGGTGAGGTATTGGATGAAAGGAGCATCATCAAATCCCGTGATAGCAAGTTCCGCCCCAACTTGTATGCCTAATTCATTAGCCGCGTGAATCGCTCCATTCGCCATGTTATCATTTAGGGCAATAATAGCTGTCGGCCGCTCCTCAGGAGGGGACTGCAGCCATTGGCTTGCTATTCGAAGACCGTAAGTATAGCTGCCTTCGCCATGCGCAATCCAAGCCGGGCTTGGCTCAATTCCAGCATCCCGCATCGCAGTGATACATCCTTCTAGCCGGTTGGCTCCAACCCTGGAATTTTTAGGTGTAGCAAGAATGGCAATTCTGCGATGACCTTGCTGCAATAAGTGCTGAGTGACT
>DAOVFE010000286.1 GCA_030673085.1 Anaerolineales bacterium
TTGTGTTTTTTTTTGTTTGTTGTTTTTTTGATTTTTTTTGGTTTATATTTGGTTTTCTTGGATTAAAAAAACGGCTCGGAATGACACCCAAACAAACGTATCATTCCGCCGAAATACGGCTCGGAATGACACCCACACCAACGTGTCATTCCGAGCGACTGAAAGGAGAGAGGAATCCCTATAACGTAGCGATTTGAAACAGCCCGATCTTTGGAAAAGTCTCGTCAGGAGGCGGGGCCATCCTATAGAAGATCATAGGGATTCCTCGCCTAAAAACGGCTCGGAATGAAACCAACACCAACGTGTCATTCCGAGCGACTGAAAGGAGAGAGGAATCCCCATAACGTAGCGGTTTGAAACAACCTTATCTTTAGAAAAATTTCGTCAGGAGGATGTGCTGTTGTGCATGCGGGCAAGAGGCCATTCTATTGACGATCATAGGGATTCCTCGCCTAAATACGGCTCGGAATGACACCAACACCAACGTGTCATTCCGAGCGACTGAAAGGAGAGAGGAATCCCTGTAACGTAGCGGTTTGAAGCAGCCCGATCTTTGGAAAAGTCTCGTCAGAAGGCGGGGCAATTGTGCGTGCCGGCAAGAGGCCATTCTATTGGCGATCATAGGGATTCATCGCCTAAATGCGGCTCGGAATGACACAAACGAACACGTGATCTTAATGCGACCCGGAATGACACAAGAGCACGCGCAGTATTAAGGCGCCCCGATTTTAGAAGCGAATATTTTCTAGATCTTCATCGGCGAAGAGAAAGTCGATCAACTTGTTGTGCTTCTTATTGGAACCGATTGCATTCCAAGTATAGGTAATCTCCTGGCCGTGCTTTTCACGCTTGTAACTTTGGATGCTCAGGCCGGACTTACGAAGAATATTCTGCAGCTTTGTATGTATTTCGATATCGCTTGGGCCGACGACTTCGTATATTTTAATTTCTCGAGCTCGGTCAACCCAGTTTTCAAAGACTGGAAAGACCCAGAGCACAACCAGGATCATAGCGGCAGTCGCAACCGATAGCTTATAATAACCACCGCCGATTCCCATCCCCAACGCGGCCGCAAGCCAAATTGTTGAAGAAGTTGTAAGGCCGGTGACTCGTCCGCGATCACGCATAATGACGCCCGCTCCAAGGAAACCGACGCCGCTGACGATATTGGCCGCAATACGGACAGGATCTGTGGGACTACCGAGTTTGAGTGAAAGCATGGTGAAAAGCGCCGCGCCGACGCAGATCAGGATGATTGTTCGGAAGCCTGCGGCCTTATCACGGAATTCGCGTTCGAAGCCGATCAGACCGCCGATAAGGATGGCTAGAAGTAGCTTGATAATATCTTCTTGCATAAAATTCATTGTAAGTTCCGTTGGGACACGAATTTGGATAGTGTATTCATTATATTATATGATTGCACTGAAAAAAGCCCAAATACAAGATAAGGCTTTTACTGATGTTGGCCGCTCTTTTCAGGGGACTCATTATATGTGGGTCTCGGAAAAGGCGATATCCGGATTATATTTCATAGATGGCAAGAGGAGCCAGGCTTGACTCTGCATGCGCATTGCTTCAAGGGCGGCGCCAGTAAAGGATCTGGGCAAGAAGAGCGTCAGCGATTTTCTACTGATCTCACTTGGAAGAATTTATATCAGCATGTCGCCATCGCCTTCGGCCAGATCTATTGGCCCATGGAGATTATTTACGGAATGGGATGAAACTCAATTCAGCGATGGTGTATAGATTAATAATCTCCACACATAAGCCAGGCGTAAGGCCTAATGGGCTTTATCGAAGGCTTGCAGGTGAGATTACGACGGTGGAATGGAGCTCGAATGTCCTCTTGAGCTCAACTGTTCTCGTAAGGCAGGAATGATAATCGCGGCATAGACAAGCAATGGGATAACTACTAGCGCCTGCAAAATCTGCCATTGAAATGTATAGAATAAATAACCCAGATTACCGAGCAGAACAAGCCAGCCAATCGGCAGGATAAATAACCCCAGCAGATCTGCTTGCTGGAAATAGGGAATCGCCAGCGCGGTCGTGGCTGCCAATGCAACCAACCGTTTTTGGCGTGGGAGCGGCAGAAGCAATGGAGGCAACCAGAGCAACAAGGCTGCCGGGCCGATCCACCGCCAGAGTGTAAGATTTCCTAAAGTGTTGAGCGGGCTGCTCTGCAATGTTGCCAGCGTTTTTAGTGGCCATAAGGGGTAGATCAATAGCGAAAGAGCGATGATGATGGATGGCACTATAAGCACTCGTAAGCGCTCGCGGAATGAGTTATCCGCCAGCAATAAGAGAAACACTCCAAGTGTCATTCCAATCTGGAACTTGGTGCAGGCAATCAGCAGCCCAAGTCCGGCTAAGTACCAGCGGCGATGTGTCATGCCCCACCATAGCAGCGTCAGCCCCCCAATCAGGATGCCGTTGATCTGTCCGTAGTATAGGCTGTAAAACATCTGGTATGAGAGCAGAACGGCGGGCGTAATTCCACCAAAAACGCGGGCCGCGAAGAATAGACAGAGAATATTTGCAATACACCATAGGATGTAGCCCATAGGTCCCGGGAGTTTGGCTAGTAGTGAAAATACAGGCAGAAACCAGTAGCCGTAGTAATAATGGCTGAAGTCGCCGTGGACAGCATTTATGTAATCATGGTAATCATAGGCAATCTGGCCTTGGGTGTGAAGCCAAACGAAGACTCCCACCATGGCCAGGTTCATCGTAATGGCGAATAGCTCCCAGCGCGTCAGACGCGCAGTCAGGCGCTGGTCTATTACTTCTGGATTGGAGGTTAAACGCCCGAATTGTTCTTCAGCGATCATTAAAATTCCTCTCGCCTGGATCAGTGGATGTTATTATAGCGCCTCGAACTTTTCAATTTGTAATGGCCGGCACATTCATTGCCATATATAAACCAGAGTATCGGTTTCGATTGATATTGTATCGCCGATTGCGTCCAGAAAAAATTGAATTTGCCTATTGAATCGCGTATAAAGGATTTAGATGCGGCCCTCGCTCTATGTTAACTTCTATTT
>DAOVFE010000099.1 GCA_030673085.1 Anaerolineales bacterium
ACTTCGCGACAAATTTACTCAGTGTAATTGGGACAGCCCCGTTTCCTGGCTTTTTCCCATGAACCCTTGACCCAAAATCAAGTAAGCGAACGATAGTGAACGACAGCGAGCAATGCGCGCTAATGGGTATCATGGCAGCCCGCAATCCTTATTAGCAGATGGTCAACATTGATATTAAATTGATAGCAATCGCTGGAGTAAAGCACTAATTCTCCGTCCACGTCTAGCTTTGGTCGATCCCTTTTGCGGCGTTAGGCAAACGATAATCGCAATCATCGACATCCGGCCGGCGATCCGCCGATAGCGCCATCTTTATCAGGCTTCATTTATCTCGAATGAGATCCAAGCACAGTCTCGGTCTTCACACCCCGGCGGAGAACTATGAACTCCTATAAGCCTATTGGATATTTCCACGTTGCCTCTAAAGAAGGACATTGGATTGGATTGCATTGATGATTGCACTGAAAAAAGCCCAAATGCGAGAAAGGCATTTTCCCAATGATGGATGCTTTTTCAATGGACTCATAGATTATTACGGCCGCATTATTGGCAAAGTCACTCCCGATAATGGTTATAGATTTCCGCCCGACTGTTAATATCATATTGCCAGGAATGCCAGGCCCGCATTAGACGCTAATCCGAGAGCATGGTAAGATTGCGCCGATCTAGCTAGACCACCTGATATTGGAGAAACGAATGGCCGCTGACCTAAAACGAAGATCGATTAACAGCCCGATTCCGAACCGCTTCAGTCTTCCACGGCGGCTAGGAAAGCTATCGGACCTCGCCTATAATCTGTGGTGGACTTGGAATATCGATGCCGAACATCTCTTTCGCAGTATTGACCCTCATACTTGGGAAGATACGAATCACAACCCCGTCGTCTTCCTGCGCAAGGTTCCGCGCCAATGTCTTAACGCTGCCCTTCATAATAGCCACTTCCTAAATACCTATGATCATGTAATCGATGCATTTAAGGCCTATATGGCAGGTGCGCAAAATACCTGGTATGCCCGTCAATACCCCGAACGCATAAATCAGCCGATCGCCTACTTCTCATCTGAATTCGGTCTTCACCAAACTCTACCAATCTATGCGGGCGGATTAGGCATTCTTTCGGGCGATCACCTCAAGGAGGCCAGCGATCTTGGCCTGCCGCTCGTGGCTGTAGGATTTTTATATACCCAGGGGTATTTTATCCAGCGGATCACTGAAGACGGCTGGCAAGAATCGCTTTATGCGAACCTCTCTTTTAATGATCTTCCGGTTATTCCAATCCTTGATAATAATGGCGATGCGCTCACTATCAACGTTATGATTGCCGGCAGAGAAGTCTATGCTCGACTATGGAAAGTTCAGGTAGGCCGGGTTATGTTAGTCCTGCTTGATACAAATGTCCCCAAAAATCAGCCGTCCGACCGGGAACTTTCTGCCCGGCTGTATACCTCCGACCTTGAAATGCGGATTTCACAAGAGATTATTCTCGGCATTGGTGGAGTTCAGGCATTACGCATGCTCGGCTTTAACCCCGCGGTGTGGCACATGAACGAAGGCCACTCCGCCTTTCTGGTTCTTGAACGAGCCCGCGAGCTCGTTCAAGCCGGTAATAGCTTCGAAGAAGCCGCCAATGAAGTGCGGGCCAGCACCATTTTCACAACCCACACGCCCGTATTGGCAGGGAATGACGAGTTTCCATTATTACTAATAGACAAGTATTTTAGCAATTATTGGCCTCGGCTCAATCTCGACCGCGATTCCTTCCTCGATCTTGCCCGCCACAAGCAACCCTGGGGAGAAACCTTCGCCATGTCAATCCTTGCTCTGCATATGTCTGGACGTGCAAACGGCGTTTCTGAATTACACGGACAGGTAGCCCGCAAGATGTGGTCTTTCCTTTGGCCAAATACCCCGGTGGAAGATATTCCCATTACCCACATTACCAACGGCGTGCATACCAGCACTTGGATCGCTCGGCGCATGGAAAATCTTTACTATCATTATTTGGGCCCGGATTGGCTTGAACATCTTGACAACCCTGAGATATGGGAGGCCATCGAAAAAATCCCATATGCAGAATTATGGTCCATCCGGCGCCACTTGAAACGCAGATTGGTGCACTACATACGAGAGCGCGCCAGGAAACAATGGCTCAACAATCGAATCCGCTCGATTCAAGTCATCGCCAGCGGCGTCCTGCTCGATCCCTATGCCCTGACGATTGGATTTGCCCGCCGATTCGCAACCTATAAACGTGCCAATCTGATCCTGCGCGACCCCGAACGGCTGTTACGGCTCTTAAACCGCCCGGGGATGCCTGTCCAAATCATCTTCGCCGGCAAAGCTCATCCGGCCGACGAACCAGGCAAACGTTTAATTCAGGAAGTCTATCGCCAGATAAAACGCTCGGATAATGGCGGGCGCCTGGTTTTCTTAGAAGACTATGACATGAATCTGGCCCGCTATTTGCTGCAGGGAGTTGATGTATGGCTGAATACTCCACAGCGTCCAAATGAAGCATCCGGCACCTCCGGTATGAAAGCCGCTCTCAATGGTGTTCTCAATTGTTCAGTTCTGGATGGATGGTGGCGGGAAGGCTATAATGGACATAACGGATGGGCTATCGGCGAGGATCGGGATTACGACGATCCTGCAACGCAGGATGCCGCCGACGCGGAGAGTTTGTATCAGCTTCTTGAAAAGCAGATTATTCCCCTCTACTACGACCGATCAACTGAAAATCTGCCTATCAAATGGCTTGCTCGCGAAAAGGAATCAATCCGTACTCTTGCACCTCGCTTTAGTTTGCGTCGAATGCTTAAAGAATATATTGGAGAGATGTATATTCCTGCCCATTCTGAATCCGAATTACTGTAGCCTTTATCAGGAGATCAACCATCATGCTTAATTTTTTAGCAGTGCCTGCAATGCTCATGCCGTTTGTCATATTTTTATTGCGCGTTTGCGACATGTCGCTCGACACACTGCGGGTTTTATTTGTAATCCGAGGACGGAAACCCTTGGCCTGGATTCTGGGTTTCTTTCAGTCGGCCTTATGGGTGATAGCCATCACCACCGTTCTTAGCAATCTGGACAATATGTGGAACATAATTGGCTATGCAGCTGGTTTTGCCACTGGCAATGTGGTCGGCATGACTATTGAGGAACATCTTGCCGTTGGCCACTCCCACTTGAGAATTATCAGCCCCAGCAAAGGCAGTGCCATCTCCGAAAAGCTTCGAGGGGCCGGCTATGCCGTCACCGAACTTCCGGGCCGTGGCCGTGATGGTATGGTCACGATCCTCAATTGCAGTATTCGCCGCCGCGAGATCCTTGCCGTCAAGCGAGAAGTCTCACTTATCGATCCGGATGCCTTCATGACGATTGAAGAGATCCGCCCATTGCATCGAGGCTATTGGCGTGCATAAGCCTGTTTTTCATTCCGACGTAACGATCCTGCCGGGGCTCCTTTTCCCGGTTGTTCTGGCAGCCGGAACTCAAACAGGAGTCCATCTGAATGTGGCCCCAATCAACTGGGCCCTCGTGCCCTCGGTGCTTGTGCCTATTCTGATCTTCGCCATACGGGCAATTAATCTAACCATTGCCACCGTACGAACCCTCTCCGTTGCCAATGGCCGTCGCATAATGGCTTGGGGGCTGGGCTTTTGTCAGTCTTTGCTCTTTGTCACAGTAATCGCTGGTGTACTGAATAGTCTCGACAACCCATGGAATCTAGTCGCTTATGCTGCTGGCTTCGCCACGGGAATTGTCCTTGGCATAATCGTCGAGTCGAAATTAGCACCTGGCCATAGCTTGTTACGCATTATTAGCTCCAACCGCGGCGACGCCATTATTGAAAACCTCTACTCAAATAATCATGGCGCAACGGCAGCCGCCGGTCGCGGGGCGAATGGTATGGTGACTGCCATCTTCTGCTGCGTTCCACGGTGTGAGCTTAAACAGATTCAAGCACAGATATTAGCCGCCGATCCGGATGCTTTCATAACCGTGGAACAAATCCGGCAATTGCATGGCGGATGGCACACCTAAGAGGCTATTGCCGATCCCCTTCCAGCAGTATAATTCCAATCCGTTCGACTCCCCATTACTCTCTTATAATCGCCTAAATCTCTTGAACCGCCACATCATCGCGCAAATCATCCTGATCTCAGCAATTTGCGTAGCTTTTCCCCTGAAGGTATAATTTCGCCCATCGGCAGCGATATTTTTCTAAGGGACCCACATGGCGCTCAAGGGCAACCTGCGCGATTTCAGCGTTACCCAATTGCTTAATCTGATCAACCTGGCCCGAAAGACCGGTACCTTAACTCTTGAAGGTCCAAAGGAGGCTGCGTGGGTGTCTTTCCGCTCTGGAAAGTTAATCAACGCACAATTTGGCCACGAAAACGGGACACTAACCGGCGTTCTAATGCATGCTGGATTGATCACCCCTCGCCAAGCGCAGACGATTAAGCGAAACGCATCCGAAACGAATGATAAGGAGTTGGGACTCCTTCTTATTAATGCGGGCTATCTCTCTCAGGAAGATATCCTCAAAAGCATTCACAATAATGTGATGCAAATCGTCTACCAGCTTTTTACTTGGGAAGATGGTTCCTTCCGCTTTGATGACGGAGTGCTTCCGCCAGAAGACCGGATTACTGTGCACCTAAATCTCGAAAGCATTATTATCGAAGGTGCCCGTCGCATGCGGGAAAATGAAATTCTAAAAGGAGAAATCCCCAGCCTGGATATGGCACTCGATTTTGCAAATCGGCCCGGCACGGATATTCATGATATAAACCTAAATGCGGAAGAGTGGCGAGTAGTCTCTTATGTGAATCCCAAGAACTCAATCGGCCAAATCGCCCGAGCAATAAACATGAGCGATTACGATATCCGAAGAAACGTCTATAGCCTGATCCAGGCTAGTCTAGTTGAGATTGTGCGCCCGGACGGCATGCCTTTGCCTCCGCAAGCGCGGAAATTCAAACCGATGGATAAGAAAAAGCAGACTTCGCTGGTCAACCGTTTGATCCAGCGCATCCGCTCATTATAAGTAGGGATAGGCATGCAAACTGTAAAAATGGTGATCACCGGCCCGTTCAGCTCAGGAAAAACCGCCTTCATCCAGTCAGTTAGCGAGATCGATGTTGTCTCGACCGAGCGCAAGATCACCACGCCAGCAGAGCGTATTAAAGAAACCACAACGGTGGCCATGGACTTCGGCCGTATTACCGTAGATGACGACTTGGTCCTTTATTTGTTCGGCACTCCAGGTCAGAAGCGTTTCGATTTTATGTGGGAAATTCTCTCCGAAGGGATGCTGGGCTTTATCGTGATGGTCGATAGCTCACGACCGGAGACATTCCGTGAGGCTATTGGCATTCTGCAGACCTTTAAGGCCTATGCGCCAACGCCCTATGTAGTTGCTGCCAACAAGCAGGATTTAAAAGACGCATGGGCAGTAGATGACTTACGTATTGCCCTGAAGATGGACCGTAAGATTAAAATGCTTCCGTGCGTGGCAACCGACAAGGAATCTGTTAAAAATGTACTCCTTGCACTTCTCTATAGTATACTAGAGGAGATGAAAGAGAAGTGATCCGCGGCGAGTCGACTTTACAGCAATCCCTTAGATTCGTCTATTCCCCCTATAGACGACATTCTGTCCAAAGAACAAGCTGCATTGAGGCGTTCCTCACAGATGCTCTCAAGACAGATAAAACCTGAAAGATCTGGCTGTGTGTATCTTATTAATGCTTGACCAATCTTAAACTGCGGCTATTAGGCGATGAAATTAACTCACAAAAGAAAAAGTCTTCTGAAACTAAAGGGGGCATTATGACACGACCGACATTCAATTCAGGTGAATGTTACCTCTCAAATAAACTGGGGCGAATCTTTATCCTATCGCTTGAGGAGATCTTGGGAAAGAATAGCTTGACTGGCCTTATGCGATCGGCTGAGCTCAATGCCATCATCAATCAGATTCCACCTGATAACTTCGATCGAGAGTTCTCTTCTAAATATATTGCCCAGCTATATACTGCTCTACAAAATTTGTATGGATCAAATGCTGGCTACGGGTTGGCACTGCGCGCGGGGCGAACATCCTTCAAATATTGGCTCCGCGAACTTGGCCCCATTCTCGGCATTTCGAATCTATCATTCCGACTATTGCCACTTAATATGAAGATCAAATCAGGCTTCCTTGCCTTCACCGACCTAATCAATCGCTGTAGCGACCAGACTGTCTTTTTCGAGCAAAAACCCGATGCCTATTACTGGCATACCACACGCTTTCCAAGCTATTGGGGACAAAATAGCGATTGCGCTTATTGTTACTTTACCATTGGAAGTCTACAGGAAGCGATGTTCTGGATCAGCGGCGGGAAAAATTTCCAGGTAGAAGAAATCACTAGTATCCCTCAAGAGAAACAAGTCTGCACGATCCGCATTGATCGCAAGCCCATTAATTAGCCGGGGTGGTGAAAAGAACCACTATATAGCGTGCGATATACGCTGTGTAGGGTTTTTAGCTTCGCCGCCTGCCATTCAGTCGGGCTTCGCCCTCAAGCGAACGATAGTAAGCGAAGTGAAGAACCCCGCAGCAAGCTACGTGGAATTCTGGCTTTTTCCCATAAAGCTATAGTCTACACCGTGCATCATGTTAATTTTCCTTCTTTTCCCAAAAAACTGGGCTCCTTGGCGTCGTTGCCAATTATCATCCTATACGGAGGGTGTTGAAAAACATATTTGCCCATAAAAGC
>DAOVFE010000070.1 GCA_030673085.1 Anaerolineales bacterium
ATGGTCATAGTATGGGAGGTAACCTTGTTCTCAACTACGCTCTACGCCGTCCGGGAGGATTGACGGGAGTAATCGCTACTGGCCCATGGCTGCAATTAAAGGAAAAACAGAGCAGATTGAAGCTTACATTCGGCCGTTTGATGGCAGCTATCATACCCCGCTTAAAGATGAACAACGGGCTTGATGCACACGATCTTTCGCATGATCCCTCAGTAGTCCAAGCTTATATAGACGATCCTCTCGTCCACTCATTTATCAGCGCCAGGCTGGCCATCGATATCATAGATGCAGCAAAATACGCCCTTGAAAAATGCGCCCAATTCCGCCTGCCGCTCCTTTTGATCCATGGCACCGATGATCCGATAACCGATCCGGCTGGAAGCGAAACTTTCTTCGCCGCCGCTGGCACTGGAGATAAAACCCTGCGTATTTGGCCCGGCTTATATCATGAAGTGCATAACGAACCAGAAAAAGAACGAGTTCTCCATTTGATAACATCCTGGCTGCTTGAACACCGCCGACCATCTTTATAGTACTTTCCTATGCCCACCGACAAAGATAGTATCTTCTCTAGTTGTCCGCCGAATGGATAGCAACCAGTATAGCAAATGGCCCTGGCTGCCGCCGACGAAATAATACATGGATGAGTCCACTGAAAAAAGCATCCACCAATATGGAAATACCTTTCTCGCATTTGAGCTTCTTTCAGTGTATTACTGGATGCATTTGATAATAATTTCGCCGATTACCACCACAGGAATGATGGCCAAATCTCGTGCCGGCCATTCGGCTTCATGCAAAGAAACGTCCAACTTGCATCATAGTCAGCTTTGTAATATGTAAGCTGACAGCATATAATATAATTGAACGTAATTAGGGGGAGCGCATGGCTCGGTACGGCGTTGCAATCCTTTCCGGAATCCTCGGCGGCTTGCTGGCCGCGGGTTTGCTTTTGTTAATTATTGCAAAACCACGTGGCTACTCGATTGAACTCGTTCCACCTCCGACTCCAGAGCCATTACGCATTCACGTCTGCGGCGCCATTGCCCATCCGGGTGTTTATCAGCTTCCAACAGGCTCAATTGTGGCTGACGCTCTTGATGCGGCCGGCGGCCCTGCCTTTGATGCTGCAATCGAAGCAATCAACCTCGCCAATCCCCTCGAGGATGGCCAGCAAGTATATGTTCCCCATTTAAATCTTGATCCAACCACAGCTTCCGACTCCTTTCCGGCTCCAGCTGCTCAATCAAACCAACCTTCTCGCATCAACATCAATCTTGCTGACGCCCCCGAATTGGAAAAGCTGCCCGGGATTGGGCCCAGTATCGCTCAAAACATCGTCGATTACCGTGATCTTCATGGTCCATTCACCAGCATCGACGATTTAATTCGGGTATCTGGCATCGGCTCTGCAAAGCTGATCCAGATCGAAGACTTGATTTCGCTCCACTGATCTGCATATTATTCGGCTATACCAATCTTCCATTGTCAGGCCCGCCATCTAATTATCGTAATGCCGACTCTTCTGTCCTATTAGGAAGTTGAAAAAGAGAAGCCATTTGCCTACTGGATGTTATATATGTGGTGGAAGCTGAGCTTCCGCCACATATATAACACACGCTTTTATGGGCAAATATGTTTTTTTCAACATCCTTTCCCCCGGCTGTTGCCATTTCCTGGCCAGCATGTATAATTTCTTGGGATGCCAGAATTACCTGAGGTTGAGACCATCGCGCAAAACCTGCAACGGGGCAATGGCAGCCTGCCGATCCCCGGACAGAGTATTAAGGACGTGCTCATCAACTGGCCGCGCCACATCGCCACACCAGATGTAGATTCCTTCCGCCGTCGGATTCATGGGCAGGCTATCCAGGATGTCCGCCGTCGAGGAAAATATCTTGTCTTCCCGCTGTCGGCTGAATGCCTGCTAATTCATCTTGGCATGAGCGGAGATCTGCTTATGGCGCAGTCGGCTGAACCCCCAGGACGCTATGACCGTACGGTTTTCCATTTTAAAAGCGGATGGGAACTCCGCTTCAGCGACCCGCGCAAATTCGGCAAAATTATCCTCACAAATCAGCCCAAATCTATCCTGTCCAAACTTGGGCCCGAACCCCTCTCCTCGGATTTCACCCCAGAAGTCTTGGCCAAGCGTATGGCCCGACGAAAGCGGGCAATAAAGCCGTTGCTTATGGATCAATCGTTTATCGCTGGTCTGGGGAATATCTATACTGATGAAGCTCTACATCGCACCGGTCTGCATCCATTACGCCGATGCAATACTCTAAATCAAGCAGAAATTCAATCCCTTTGGCAGAGTATTCGTGATACCCTATGCTTGGGCCTGGATTATCATGGCGCAAGTATCGATTGGATCTACCGCGGCGGCGATTTCCAAAACCATCTTCGGGTTTACCGGCGCACGGGTCTGCCATGCCCCATTTGCGGAACGCTGATTAAACGTATAATTGTTAACCAACGAAGCACTCATTTCTGCCCTATCTGCCAACCGGAGGTGCCAAAGTGAACCCGGGAAGTCTCCCGCTTGGCGGGATTATTCTCATTGTTGTGGGGTTAGCCTCAGCCCTTATCGCCGCCGCACTTATCCTGCGCGAGCGGGAAAAGAAATCCCCAGAAGACGCCGCTGTAAAGCAGCCTGACATATCGATAAGTGAAGAAGACTGGCCTGGCCCTGACGCTAAAGAAGCCCCTCAACCGCCAATATCCGCGAGCGATAAGCGCCTTGCGGATAACGCCGTAATTTCCTCTCCCCAAAGCGCAGAACCGCGCAAGATTGAACCTGAAAAACCAATTTCGCCTGACAAGGTGACCTACTCTATCGCTACTATTTGCCGCGATGAAATCAGCAGTGCAATTGTGATTCGGGTTGGCGATCAGGAATACCGATCTACTGAAGAGCTACGCAGCTCACCCGATTGGAATCGCGTTCAATATGCTGCAAACGATCTGGTTGAATGGCTAAGAGGAGGACAAAGCCCGCATAAAACTGCTGCGCCCATGCACAAACGATCACGCTCGGAAACTCATGAAGCGATTAGCGATCAGGCCATAGAACAGCCAAATAATAAAGCAAGCCAGTCTCCGCCCCGAATGATAGATGCGATTAATGAGATCCTTAAGCGCAAAGCGGCCGGGGGCGCAAGCAAATACGCCATCCGCCTATATGAAGGCTCTAATGGTATATTGCGGGTATTCATCGGCGCCGAGAGTTACGACTTCGAACAAGTGCCTGACCCAGAGGTCCGCAAACTTATTCAAGAAAGCGTAGCAGAGTGGGAAGCAAGAGCTTAGTCAAACTATAATCTGACACAATTTGAACATTCGCCCGTTCAGAAAAGCTCCTCTATAAGCTCACGCTCTAGCTGCTTCTTTTCACTGCTCTTTATAAATGCCGCCTGAACCGCAGTTAAAATCATGCCCTTAATAGTTTCGATTGAAAAATCGCTATGCGTGAGAAAAAGCGCATATTCGTTGCTCAGACTGGTGTTCAGTATACCTGGATCATCCGTATTCAACGTGACCTGTAAGCCGGCAGCCATCATTTGAGTAATAGGATGCTCATCGAGACTCTCTATAACCCCACTCATCAGGTTGCTAGATAAGCAGACCTCAAAGGGCATGCGTTTTTCTTTCGCCAGGGTAATGGCAAGCGGATCCTCCATCACTCGCACCCCATGGCCAATCCGGTCCGCCCCAAAATTCTCAATCGCCTTGCGAACAGCATTTCCCCCGACCCATTCTCCGGCATGAATAGTGACGTGCAAACCCGCTTGTTTGACAGCGCGAAAGACTCCTTCAAAATCATCGGCGGGAAAATCGATTTCGTTCCCCGCCAAACTAAGACCCGCCAAGCCCCGATCGAAATGATCGACTGCTATACGGGCAACCTCTTCGGCTAGATCGATCCCCTCATGACGGTTCACGCCGGCAATCAGTCTGAGTCCAATATCTTGTCGTTCAGCCGCTTCTATCGCTGCTTCAAGCACCCAATCTACTACCTCAGCCATCGGGAAATGGCCTACACTTGCTAGAGCTGCTGGCGAAAAATTGATTTCAAGATAGCGCACGTTGTCCGCTGCGGCATCTTCTACCGCTTCAACCGTCAATCGGCGAATGATCTGAGGCGAGCAATAGAACATGCGCAATACCTGAAATTTGGCTAAAAAAGCATCTGCAGTTCGCGGATCATTAATCTGAAGCTGAACCAAAGATTGTAGTTGATCTTCATCTGACGGAAGATCTAACCCCTCGTTCCGTGCAATTTCAGCTAAGGTCTTTAACCGCAATGATCCTTCGAGATGACGATGCAAGTCCACCTTCGGCAAAGCTGCAATATTAAGTGGAATAGCTGGCCGCGTTTGCACGAATGTATCCTCCAAAGGTTAACTAGCTGACGATATTTAGAACAGGCTCTTTTTCATGAGCAGACAATGTCTTTCCGAGGTACTAATCGCCTCGGCGTTTCTCTTTATAATATGCCAGCCGCAATAAGAAGAGCGCAAGGGGATGTTATCGGCGACGTCTTTTACGACGTTTCTTGCTCTTCTGTTTCTGCTGAGAAGCTTTACTGGTCGCTCCAGCTTGCATTTCAGACTTCCGTCCCGTGGCCGCGCTCTCTCGGGGTGCGCGAATGGATTGTTGAGCTCGGAACATCCGTGAAACAACACCAGCGCGGATGTCCTCAAGGAGATGCTGGAACATATCAAACGCCTGGCTCTTGTATTGAACCAATGGATCACGCTGGCCATAGGCCTCCAAGCCAATTGATGTGCGCAACGCTTCAATTCGAGTCAAGTAATCTACCCATAGTTTATCCCCCACTGAAAGAAATAGTCGCCGATAGAAAAGCGCCATAATCGAGGATCCAAGCCCTATCGCCACTTGATTCTGCATTTCTTCCGGCAGCTTTCCAATCGGGGCAGTCTCCTCTATTTCAGCAAAAGCCTCGGAACCTAATGACCTTTCAAGGCTGGCTTTTATCGATTCATCCAATTCATTCAGGCGATTATTGGCTAAACGCATGACTTCACTCATGCCAAGTGCCCGCTGCAGATTGTCCTGAGCAATATGCAGATGCTCCAACACTCGCTGATTTAATACCTCAGAATCGAGTCCGAGATCGCTCAACTTGATGCCACCCGAAAAAGCATATGAGAAACGTGCAACTGTCAACGATCGGCGTTGATGGGTCTTGCGATCAAATACTGTGCGCCTTCCGTAGCTCATCTGGACCAGGAGTCGCAGTTTAAGTGATTCAGTAATCGTCACATTCCCAGTCAGTACAGTGTCAAGATCCCGGCCAACATCCTCCTCCATCCGAAGAATTCGCTTCTGCCAGGTTCTCTTGAGCGCTTCCTGCAAGCTATTGGAAACCTGGTCCCAATCGATTGGTGTTGACAGCTTATTCTCCAATCCGAGGCTTTCTCCAACTCTCCTTTCAATTGCTTGAACCATGCCTTTCCATACCCGAATTCCAAGGCTGGCTTCAATTAATTGTGGAAGCATGCGCCTGAGCCGGTCTGGATCGGCTTGTATCTGTTCGGTAGAATCGCTATCCAGCTGAATGCGCAAACCGGCCACCCTTTCGATGGCCGCCATGAGTGCAGGCACATCCAGCGAGCTCCCGCTTTCCTCCGCCTCCAGGATTAGTCCATCGATCGCCATTTCGGCCAATTCAATATTCTGATTGGCCTGGTCATCAAGGCGATCGATGGCCAGTTGCAATTGCATTTCAACCGCCTGGGCGAGATGAGTATACTGAGCTTCCAAAGCCTCTCTAACAGTCTGTATCAGAGCCGCACGCAGACTATTTTCATTATTAACATCCTTTAGCTCATCAAGCAAAAGACGCAGCATAAATGAAGGATAGGCCTTATCAGGGCTTATATGTATCGTGGGTTGAATTTCTTCCAGCCAGGCAAGTAGCTTCCATGGTCCTTCAGGGTCCTCAAGTGAAGCATCTACATGCCGTTTAGCCTCGACTTCAAGCATTTTTGCAATGTCTTCGCTTAGATCATCTTTTAAAAATGCCCGGTTACGCTGGCCATAAAAAACCTCTCGCTGCTGGTTGAGCACGTCATCGTACTCCAGAAGGTGTTTTCTGGTATCGAAGTTTGCACCTTCGACTCGCGTTTGGGCTTGCTCAATCGTACGGTCAACCATGCTATGGGCTATAGGCATAGCATCGTCGATATTCAATCGCTGCATCATGCCAGCAACCTGAGATCCGCCAAAGAGCCGCATCAAATCATCTTCGAGAGACAAGAAAAATTGCGACGAGCCTATATCCCCTTGCCGAGCTGCACGACCACGCAGCTGGTTGTCGATACGACGTGCATCATGCCGTTCCGATCCAACAACGTGCAGGCCGCCGACTTCCTTGACCCTCTTCTCGTCTGCCATATACTTTCGGAAAAGCTCGATTTCGGCTTCGTAAATGCCTAAATCCTTTCTATCCAGCTTATCCAGCGCCACAAGCCGTTCTTCCATGCTCATTCTTTCCGGTTCTATGACTCCCGAACGGCGTAGAACTCGGTTTGCTGCAGCAAGAACCTCTTCCGCGATTTCTCCTCCTAGCTTGATATCCACCCCGCGTCCAGCCATATTGGTTGCGATGGTTACTGCTCCGAGCGCACCGGCGCCGGCAATAATCGCCGATTCTTCAGCATGCTTTTTCGCGTTAAGCACACTGTGACGGATTCCACCTTGAATGACCTCTGTAAGTCTTGTCTGATTCTCTACCCCTAGACCAAGAATCTTCGTCAATCTATCGAGGTTGTTGGGACGCGTTGGGTTCAACGAAAGTTCCACCTCTCGAGCAAAGGGACGCAGAATAGCATTATTCATTTCTTTTAGCGGTTGATAAAGCGGCTCGATCTCTGCGACTCTCATCCCATTATCGGGAATACCATGAGCTTCAAGGTAGGCATCCCTCAAGATCAGAATATTGGCTAAACGCTGCAGGGGCTCAGCCCGCAGTCTTGCTGACAACCGCTCCGAAAGCTCGACTGATGCCGTACCTACCAGCATAGGCTGTCCGATTACATGCTTCCGCAGGATCTCAGTCACAATCGCTCGCAGCTTGGCTTCCTCAGTGCGATAAACCGAATCGGCGTAATCTTTACGCCGCCAGAATATGGGGGCTTTTTCCTGGTCATCTCGCCGGCAAAAGCAGGTAAATTTATTGCCGTCTTCGCGGTACTCGACCTCAACAAGATCGGAATCGGGTTGCATTGCAATATGCTCAATATTCGTCGGCAGCGCAAAAACATCAACGTTGTAAATCTTATTGAATTCCTCCGCCTCGGTGACCGCCGTACCTGTCATGCCGGCCAGCTTTTCATACATGCGGAAGAAATTCTGCAATGTGACAGTAGCATAGGTCACATTTTCCCGGCGGACACGGACCCCTTCCTTGGCTTCAACCGCCTGATGCAGACCATCTGACCAGCGGCGACCGACCATTAATCGACCGGTGAATTCGTCAACGATAAGTACCTTCCCGCCCTGGACAACGTAATCTTTATTGCGCTTGAATAGGAACTCGGCCCGCAGCGCCTGCTCTAAAAAGCCGAGCATTCGAGCCTGCTCAGGAGTGATGTCTTCTGGACGGT
>DAOVFE010000194.1 GCA_030673085.1 Anaerolineales bacterium
GCTCGAATGTATGAGTCAAGTGAAAGAAGGGCATATATGGAGGGATTGTGCCAAAAGTAGATCGAATCATTGGATAATTGCTCTTTCATTCCACCTTATAGATCATAATTGAGTGAAAATTGGGAAATCAATTAAAAAAAGCCCAAGCAATCATGTTCTGGTGCAACTATAAATCTATTTATGGACTTCTCAGACAACCCGCCATATATATCCCCTTTTCCTACTGGCGGCTGCTTTTTTCAATGGACTCAAATTATCTTTTGCAGGCAAATATGTTTTCAATTGAGTTATGGGGCATAATGAACCGTAAATTGACGGCGAGTATCTTATAGCGGAATCCATCTTAGTGGCAGTTGCGGATTAGCAGAGATGATCTCTAAAAATTATGCTGAAGACGCGCTAGTAGGGGCATTCGGATTCAATAAAACACAATCCATTTGCCCACAAAAGCAAGCTGCAATGATGATAGAGAATCATCGCCATGGTATAATGCTAACAGCTCTCCCACCAACGTAGTGGGAGTTTCCTGTGTGTGGATGTGGTTAATATGATTGAAAAGCTTGCTGGAATTGTAGAGCGATTTGAAACAGTCGAGAAAGAACTGATCGAAGTTGGCGAGGATTATAAAAAGGCCGCAGAGCTGGCGCGCGAGCGCGCCGAGCTTCAGCCGATCGTAGATGCATTCCGGGAATATCAGTCTATTAATGAGCAATTGAAACAAGCGATTGTGTTGCGCGATGGCAATGATTCTGAGATGAAGGAGCTGGCCGAGCAGGAGATTGCGGATCTAGAGCCAAGAGAGCGGGAACTCAAAAATAAATTAAAGTCTATGCTTCTTCCGCGCGATCCACGCGATAACCGAAATGTAATCATGGAGATTCGAGCTGGCACCGGAGGGGATGAAGCCGGGATTTTTGCAGCTGATCTATTCCGAATGTACAGTCGTTACGCCGAAGACCACGGCTGGAAGATTGAGATTCTATCGCAGAACGAGACCGGCGTTGGCGGATTTAAAGAGATCATCTTTCGCATAAAAGGAAAAGGCGCCTATTCCCGCTTGAAGTTCGAGTCAGGAGTTCATCGGGTCCAACGTGTGCCTGTAACCGAATCTCAGGGCCGAATCCATACATCAACCGCGACAGTGGCGGTATTGGCTGAGGCTGATGAGGTAGAGATTCATATCCCGGAGAATGAGGTCAAGATGGATGTCTACCGTTCTGCCGGAGCTGGCGGTCAGAATGTCCAAAAGAACTCAACCGCGGTCCGTTTAACCCATCTTCCAACCGGAATGGTCGTTCAATGTCAGGATGAGCGTTCTCAATTGCAGAACCGCATGCGTGCAATGAGTATATTACGCGCCCGTCTGTATGAAATTGCAATTCACGAAAAACAAGAACGAGAAGAAGCCACGCGGCGATCCCAAGTAGGCTCCGGTCGGCGTTCCGAAAAAATCCGAACCTATAATTTTCCCCAATCGCGGGTAACCGATCATCGAATCGGACTTACGATTCATAACCTTCCCGCGATCCTAAATGGCGATTTGAACTCGATCATCGATGAGTTGGCCACACAAGATGAAGCTGAGCGTTTGCAAGCAGTAAACTAATGATCCTTAATGTGCCGTCCACGGTTGGCAGCGCTATCGAGCTGACGTATCGGGAGTTGGCGGGGCTAACCGATGCCCCCGGATCCGATGGACGGCTTCTCCTGGCAGAGACGCTTAACCGTTCTAGAGAATGGCTGATTAGCCATCCAGAAGCGCCAATTTCTACTGTACAAGGACGCGCATTTTTAGCTGCTCTTAAACGCTATCAATCCGGCGAACCCCTTCCTTATGTCTTGGGCTGGTGGGAATTCTATGGACGTCGGTTTTCCCTCTCACCGGCAGTATTGATTCCACGACCAGAAACCGAGATTCTGATTGAAGAAGCTTTGACGTATCTTCAAGCGCATCCACGCCGTCGTCGGGTGATTGATGTGGGGACCGGCTCAGGGTGTATTGGGGTAACGCTGGCGGCTGAAATTGGCGATCTGATCATGGTGGCTACTGATATTTCCCGAGCGGCCCTTAAAATTGCCTTAATGAATGCTTGCCTTCATGGGGTGGAGGCTGGGATTCATCCGGTTCAGTCTGATTTAACAACAGCAATTACAGGCTCGTTTGATTTGGTATGTGCTAACCTGCCATATATCCCAAGTGAGACTCTACGGGGGTTGCCGGTCGGTGGAAAGGAGCCGTGGCTGGCGCTTGACGGCGGCCCAGACGGATTGAGATTTGTCCATCGCCTTTTGAGGAGCCTTCCCGGGTTGGTTTCACCCGGTGGTCGGGCGCTCATCGAAATCGAGGCTAACCAGGGGCAGGTTGCGAACGAAATTGCACATTCTGCATTACCAGCAGCGCAAATTTCTGTAAAAAAAGACCTAGCTGGCCATAACCGTTTGATTGTAATTGACCGCATATAAAATCATGAAAGAAACCGAAGTTATTACGGCAGACCATCCGGAAGCGATGGAGCACAGTCTGAGCGTGTTGAAGGCAGGCGGATTAGTTGCATTTCCCACCGACACTGTTTATGGCGTTGGAGCGTTGGCTTTTCGAGATGATGCGGTCCGTCGCTTATATCCGATCAAGGGACGGAACGCGCAAAAGGCGATTGCAGTGCTTATAGCCGGCCTTGAGATTTTGCCGCAAGTAGCTGCGAAAGTGTCAGCATTGGCGCTGTGTCTTGCGGAGCGCTTTTGGCCCGGTCCGTTGACTTTAATTGTTGCCAGGCATTCGAGTGTTCCTTCAGCGGTTAGCTCCTTGCCAACTATTGGAGTACGAGTGCCAGACCATCCAGTGGCCTTAAAATTACTGCGCTTGGCTGGGCCTCTGGCAGTTACATCTGCCAATCTATCGGGTGAACCGAGCCTGTGCCGTCCCTCAGATGTGTTTCGGGCACTGGGCGGGTGTTTTGAGCTTTTGCTGGATGGCGGAGTAGCGCCAGGCGGACAACCGTCTACAGTGGTGGACTGTACTGGAAAAGAGCCAGTAATTCTTCGCGAAGGCCCAATCAGCATGGATGAACTGCAATCCACCCTCGGGTAAAGAATACGATTCAGGTCATTAAAGCAATTAAATTCACGGGAAAAGCCAGATTACCCCCAGCATGCATCGTTCGCTGTTGCTTACTATCGCCCGCTTGTGAGCGAAGATCGACTGAATGGCAAGTGCCACCCAATTATGGGAGAGGAGTGATGCAATTGGGGCTGCCCAAGCCATCTTTTTAGATGATCCCATCTTCACTAAGGCGGTTGGAAAAAAAGTCATTTACCTCAGCGCAGCCAAAACACTGCAGCAAATCGAGGGGCTCTTCACTCATCCCAAGCAGATGAATACCAGTTCAGGTATTCTTCTAAATGGCTGGACCAATAGCTGGCGATGTGGTTGCCAGGTTGCAGGTGAAATGCATAAGACCAGCCTAAATCATCCAGCAGTTGAACCAATTCCAAGGTGGATGGACGCAGTGTATCCCGATCTCCGATATCGATCCAAAGGCGAGGGTGAAGCTCTTGGGGCAAGTCCTTGACCCAGAAGGGGATAAGAAAAAGATCTGGCGAGATGATTGCCGGGCTATGAAGTCCTATAGCGCTGAAGCAATCCGGATGTTTCAGCCCGATTCGGAGAGCCCATCCAGCGCCGCGTGAAATACCTCCCAGAGCGCGCCATTTACTCCCGGGGCGGCCTCGATAATGCTTCTCAACATAGGGGATCAGCACGTTTATAACGGCCTGCTCATAATCAAGCCCAGTTCGTTCCCAGGGCATTACAATAATAAACGGACCGGTTTTGCCAGTTTCGATCAGCTTATTGGCGGCTTCATCAGCCCCAAGTTTATCCCATTGACTATCGGTATAAGTCAGGCCGTGAAACATGTAGAGTGTTGGATAACGTTGATAAGGCGCCTCATTGTATCCAGGGGGAAGGTAGATTCGGTAGGGTAGCGGGCGAGATAGAGATGGATCATTGATCTGTCCGGTCACGATTTGCCCTTGCTGAGGCTGAAATGTAGATGCAGTTGCAGAGGGAGCGGCCTTTGGAGCGGCGGTCGGAGTTAGTGTAGGATTCAAGTCTATGGTTGGCTCTGGGGAGGCAATTGGCGAGCTGGTTTCCGGTGCGATGGTTGTCGGCTGTGGCGCAGTGCAAGCTGCCATCGTAATAGATAAGATAGCGAATCCGATGCACAGCGTGAAAGATAGATTTGGCTTGGGCATCTATCGCTCCCGACAGTAAAGCCCCCCGCCGGTCTGCATTAATATTGCAAAGCGACGGGGGCGCCTGTTAAGTTTAGTGTATTTGAGTTGGCCTAAAGCGTCAAGATGGGATTTATCTCTGATAGATTGAAATAAAGAGAATTCCAGCATGCTATCCAAATCTGCCTTCGACGTAGTCCTGGGTCCTCGAATCCTTAGGATTGGTGAATAATTGCTTATCGGGACCTTGTTCGATTAATTGCCCACTCAAGAAAAAAGCAGCATAATCGGCTGTTCGAGCAGCTTGCTGGACTGAATGG
>DAOVFE010000203.1 GCA_030673085.1 Anaerolineales bacterium
GAGCTATGGCTCAAGATGATCGGCCCATTTTCAACCTCGATAGTAAATGACAAAACCTTCAAAATTCCTTTAGCGATGCCCTTTAGCGACAGCCCCCATTGCCGAATTTTACCCCTTCGGGTACGGGTTTTGTTTAATTATTCGATCAGGACTACCGCCCTGCAGTGCCTACGGCCCTGGCCATTCATCCCCTAAGCAAGCTTAGGGACCTCAGCAAGCTGAGGGGCATTCTGGCTTATCGATGTAAATCCGGTCAGTATGAAAGAGTCTCATGCCTGGCTTCATAACATCGCAATATTGTCCAGCTTTCGATGGATAAGCAGATGGATCCCATTGTCGCCCCTGCCACTACAATGAACTATTTATCTTCGCCGGAAGCAAGGTTTTTTAACGTATCTAAATCAATAAGTGGGACGCCGTAATCACGGGCTTTCTGCAGTTTAGAACCAGGCGATTCGCCAAATAAAAGATAGGTCGTTCGCCGGCTGACGCTTCCCGTTACTTTGCCGCCATGGTTTTCAATCCATTCCTTTGCTTCATCGCGGCTTAGGCCGGGAAGTGTTCCGCTAATTACGAACGTCATTCCCTCCAGCGGCCGGTTGGCTTCCTTGATCGACGAAACCGTTTCCGCCGGCCAAACTCCTGCTTTATAGAGCTTATTCAGGGCATATTGATTTCTTGGTTGAGCAAACCAATCCACAATCGTAGTTGCGATATTAGGCCCGATTCCCTCAATCTGCTCTAATTCTCCTATCCTTGCGATTTGTAATGTATCCAGATCTCCATAATGATGGGCCAAATCGGCTGCAACCGCTTCCCCCACTCCTCGAATGCCAAGCGCATTAATCAGCCGCGCTAATGGTTGATTTTTAGAATCCTCGATTGCTTGAATCAGATTAGACGCCCGCTTTTCGGCAAATCCCTCCAGCTTTAACAGATCTTCAATGCAGAGATAGTAAAGATCCGCCACGTCGTGTATCAGATCACCGCTAACCATCATTTCAGCAACTTTAATACCCAAACCTTCAATATCCATAGCTGTGCGGGAAGCAAAGTGCTCTAAATTACGAATCAGTTGGCTTGGACAGGCTGAATTTACACAATATATGCCTACTTCGCTTGGGATCCTCTCCAGCGCTTCTCCGCAGGAGGGACAGCGATCTGGCACTCGAAATAGCTGTTCCATACCCGACCGTGCTTCCATAACCGGTCCAATAACATAGGGAATAACATCGCCGGCCCGTTTCACCATTACTCGATCACCGATTCGAATATCTTTATCGGCAATGTAATCGAAGTTATGCAAAGTAGCCTTGCGAACGGTTACGCCGGCAACTTCTACCGGCTGCAGGATGGCATATGGCGTCAGTATACCCGTGCGACCAACATTAATGCCGATATCCTCTAACACCGTGGTTACAACCTGCGCCGGAAACTTAAGTGCGATGGCTCCGCGCGGATCCTTGCCGGCCACGCCGAGCTCATCGGCTAGATTCAGATCGTTGAGTTTAATAACCATGCCGTCGACTTCATATGGCAGCGTATCTCTCTTGGGAACCATGGCCTCGGCAGCGCTGATCGCTTGCCTAACATCCTGGCATAAAGATATATCCTTCGCGGTCGGAAAGCCGAGTTTTTTAAGATAATGGAGCGCATCCCATTGCTTACGCGGAACTCCACCATCGGCTGAGATAATTGCATAGCATATAAGACTAATCGGGCGCGATGCGGTCAGTTTGGGATCCAATTGCCTTAATGCTCCGCTGGCGGCGTTGCGCGGGTTGACATAGGGCCGTTTTCCTTGTGCTTCAAGGCTGTCATTCATCGCAACAAAATCATCCCTGAAGATGATGGCTTCGCCGCGTATGACAATCCGGCCTAGCACATCGATGCCGTTCTCATTGACTGGAATCCTAAGCGGAAGAGCCCGGATTGTACGCAAATTCGCAGTAATATCCTCACCGAACTCGCCATCTCCCCGGGTTGCGCCCAGTGTAAAAAGACCATTTTCATACTGCAACACTACCGTGAGACCATCAAGCTTTGGCTCAACGACGAATTTTGCATCTTTTACACGCGGATTAAGTTTGCAAATCCTATCGAACCATGCGTTCACTTCACCTGCGTTGAAGGCATTGCCTAAGCTTAAAATCGGCGCCGGATGCGCCACCCTGACGAATCTTTCGACCGGTTCCCCGCCAACTCGCTGCGTCGGCGAATCCGGCGAGATCATCTCAGGATATTTATTTTCCAATTGCTGAAGCTCACGTAGAAGCTGGTCATACTCGTAATCACTTATGATCTGTGCATCGAGTACATGATAGCGGTAATTATGGTAGTTGATCAGCCGGCGAAGCTCTTCAATTCGTTCCCTTGCCCGCTTGTCAGCTATCGGCATGATCCTTTCCCTTTCCGCTTCTATAACAGGTCTTCCTTACTCGGCCGGCGATAATTGCGAAAAATAAGTGGCCGCCCCTTGCGTGGCCCCTAACGATGCATTTCATCCACAATTTATGTTAGTTCCTATATCCCCTAGACCAAATTCAATTATCCTCATCCCAGACAGGATAAAACATCATCCATTCTTCAGGTTTTTCCCGGATGCGCTCTTCTATCCAACTGAGCACAGCCTGAGCCATCTCGTGAGAATCCCTTTGGTCATCGCCGGTTTGAGGCGGTTCAAACAATGGCGATCCATATGCATGATATTTCTTATCCCTTTCCTTTCGCACAACACCCGCCATGATCGCTGCCCCCGTCTGCACAGCAAGCCGTGCATGCCCATTAGGAAGAACAGCTTCTTTCCCAAAGAGCATCAGAGACTCTCCGCCAAGTCCGGGGCGATCCACTCCTGTGCCTACAATGCCGCCCTCACGCAATCGGTGTATGGCCTTACGCAGCGCTTTAACCGATACTGGGGTCAAATCGAGACCATATTTTATTCGAAGCTCATTCTGAAACTGATAGCCCTCCTCTGGATCTCGATAGGAAAGAACCTGAGCATTAATATTCCGCTGACTGAGTGTGAATAGCAACATATCAAAGCTACTCATGTGAGCGCCAGCAATGATCAATCCCTTTCCTCGAGCCACGCCTGCCGTGATTCCATCGAGAAAAGTCTGATCCATCACTCCGGCTTTAGCTATTGCCTTTGGCCCGTAGGCCATTGCCTTAAACAGATCGAAATGGCAATAGGCTGCATTTCGAAGTACTTTTAAGATGATCGGATCGAGCGCAGGATCATCCGATGCCAGATTCCGAACAACAGCCTGATTACTTCTTATTGCTTGAATCGTAGGATTGGTCCGATCTTTAGCAAGACGTGGAGTAGCTAAATTAATAATTCCATAAGCCAGCCATCGCGGCATGAGACGAGATAATATGTGAAATACTTTCTGTCCCCGCGAGGTGCCGATTTTTGAATAGAAATCCATAAATCCTCTTTCTCTTTAATTTACGATCAAACTTTCTCGCTTCGACGAATTGCGCCAACCACCACCGGCATTCCCCGGATCAAACACAGAGCGACTGCAATCCAGGCAACTACACCGAATATCGCCAGAAGCGTTTCTGAGGCAACATATGCTACGCTGCCCTGCGGAGAGTTTGAAAGCGCTATTCCAAGCGCTAGCCCACAAAACGCAGCTACCTTACTTAAGCCATAGCTCGATCGCATCCACTTTGACTTCACCAAGAACTGCCCAATTTGCGATTTGTGCTGGTCAAAAGGCCGTTGACCTTCTTGGACGCCAATGCTTCTTAACGCATCTGTTAGCGTCGTTCTGATGATCACAATCAATGGAATCGCCAACGAAATAGCGCCTTTATCAGCTAGAATTATCCAAAGCGAGAGTTCATACGCCCGATCCAGAGCAATATCTAGCACACTTCCTAAAAGGCTTGCTTTTCCTGTCGCCCTTGCCACTATTCCATCTACACTGTCTAGCATTAATGAAATAAACAATAAAGGAACGGATATGATCTGAACCGTTTGATTTCCAAAATAGAACATCAATGTAAAGGCCAATAACAACGGATATCGGCTGAGTGTTATCCAATTTGCCACAACCAGCTCCTTCCTTATCACGTCGATTCTAACGCTCCTTTGGCGAAGGTCAAGTGAGATAGGGGGTGTTATATGCGATATGTGAGCTTCGCCCATATATCGCATATATACTATTATTTCGGCAAGTGAAGAAGGGGCTGTCCCAACAGGCGGGTCGGTAGAGAGCTGGCCCAATTGCACTGAGTAAATTAGTCGCGAAGTGGGGAGTTTATGCTTGATTATTACAGAATCTGGCTCATTGGTGGGGCTGATACTCGCGATTTTCGACTTTTCAGACAGCCCCTTCTT
>DAOVFE010000171.1 GCA_030673085.1 Anaerolineales bacterium
CCAGGGCCGTAGGCACTGCAGGGCGATAGTCCTGAGCGAATATTTAAACAAAACCCGCACCCGAAGGGGCAAAATTCCCGCAATGGGGGATGTCCTTTAGGGACATCCCTAAAGGAATTTTGAGGGTTTTGTCATTTACTACCCAAATGTGTGAAAAAGACGATTCTGAGTTGCACGTAAGATAGGTTATGGCGTATCTTTCAACTAAGAAGCGCTCATGACAGCAAAGGAATTGCCCAACAGATTGACTAGAAGCGCTTTAGTTTCTCTTTTTCAGTACCCTCTCAGCCTATGATCGAGTAAGGCAAATGGCCACGAAGTTAATTCTATCTTCACCGGCAAGTGGAAAAACTGAAGCCTGTATTCAGCAGATTCGGGATGTCTTACATGCGAAGCCGCTGGCCAGTGTGCATGTTGTGGTACCTGATCGCATGCAGGCATTCGCTTTCAATCGGCGTTTAGCCAAGGCAGGCGGCGCAATCGGTGTTCGAGTGGGCACATTTGGGGATTTGTATACAAACTTGCTTAGACGGGCTGATTTGATTGTCCCAGTGGCTTCTGAGCCAGTTATCCATCGGCTGATTATGGGTGCAATTCATGCTGTGAAGGCGCAAGGTGGATTAGAAGCCTATACGACAATCGCCGAAATGCCCGGTTTTGCGAATATGTTGAGAAATACATTTGCCGAGCTAAAGAGAGCATTGGTTGAACCGGACGAACTGATCCAAATCGCATCTGGCACTTCGGCAGAGATGGAAGAAATAGGGAGATTATTTAGCGCTTATGAGAATCGATTACGCAGGATTAATTGGACTGATCGGGAAGGCCTCAATCAAAAGGCGATCGATGCTCTTGTGAATGATCCAAATTTGGCGGCTGAATGGGCGCTGCTTATTGTGGACGGATTTGATTCCTTCAATGGAGCTCAGAGGAAGGCATTATGTTTGCTGGGGGAACGAATTTCCCAGGTATGGATTACATTTCCGGGAACAGTTAAGATGGAGCAAAAGCCGCGAATGGCTCATCGACGGTTTGCACGAGCATTGGAAGCGCTGCGGAAAGATGTGCCGATGACAACGGCAGCGCTCGAGGAAGTGTATAGTCTGCCGGCGGCGTTAGCCCATTTAGAAATTAACCTATTCGAACGCAATTTGACACAAGTTTCAGGTGAAGGAAGCGTCAAGATGCTTGCGGCGCGATCGCCATCCGAAGAAGCCCGCGAGGCGCTACGCTGGCTGAAAGAGCGTATAGTGCGCGACCAATTAAAGGCACATGAATGCGCAGTGATCACGCCGAATGAAGAACTATATCGTCCATTCCTGCGCGAAGCGGCAACTGAATTTGGATTGTCGCTGCGTTTTATCAGCGGCGAGCCGCTGAATGCGGCTCCATGTATTGGGGCGTTGCTGAGTTTGATCGAACTGCCGTTGAAGGGCTTTCGCAGGCGTTCGGTTATCGACATCATTCGATCTCCTTATATCGACCTGACTGATTTTGGCCTTGAACAAAAAGATGCTGCTGCTCTTGAAGCGGCAAGCTACTATGGGCAGGTGGTCGAGGGAATGGATCAATGGGAAGAGGTATTGTCCCGGCTGATCGATTGGAAAGCTCATGAGGGTGGAGAGAGAAGCGAAGAGAGAATAAGTGAAGCAATTCCACAAGGCCGGAAAGCGAAGCGCTTGCTAGATGGTTTAAAAAGTATGGCCGAAAGATTGGAGCTGGCAAGGAAACAGAGCACACGGTCTTGGATATGCTGGCTGGAAGATTTGATGGATGATGTGCACTATTTTGATCTGGTTGAAACTCTACGTAATCAGGAAGCAACGCTGCGACTGCGTGAAAATCTGCGTGATCTAGTAGCTATGCTGCGATTGCGTGAAACTCTGCGAGCCATGGTCTTGGGAGAGACGATTGCGGGCGGTAGTGAGTTAAATGCGGCTGGATTCTTAGCTACTTTAAGAGCGGCACTGGAAGGCGTGGATTACAAAGAACGAGGGAGATGGACCGATCCTCAGGTCCAGGTTCTGGGAATATACAGCGCTCGCGGCTTGAGGTTTCGGGCCACAGTTGTGCTGGGATTATCGGAAGCGCTTTTTCCGCAAGTAGAAAGAGAAGATCCTTTCCTGAGCGAGGAATTTCGGGAGAGAATTGGGCTGGAGTCTCGTCTGGGGCGGGATCAGGCCAGTCTTTTTTACCAAGCGGCGACTCGGAGCGACAGATTCATGATGCTTACACGGCCCTATTTGGCCAAAGACGGTGAACATTGGGAACCATCGCCGTTTTGGAACGCGGCCAAAGGTTTATTAGCCGATGCACCGGAAAAGGTTCGTCCAGACGCGCCGCGTCCATTGGAAGAAGCAGCGTCATACCAGGAACTGCTGTTTTGGGGCGTGCGTAGGGGGGGAATGCCCTCAAGATTTATAAATGGAGCAGGTCAGCGCTGGAAGCAGCTTCAGCGGGCAAGGGATGTCATCCTAAGCCGTCAAGATAAAAAATCGATGAGCATGTTCGAGGGGATGACACCTGGGCTGGCTGAAAGCCTTTCTGGTCGCTATGGTCCCAAACACATCTGGAGCCCGAGCCGGCTGGAAAGCTATGGCACATGTCCGATGGGTTTCTATGTAGCAAATGCCTTGAAACTGGAGGCGAGAGAGCCTCCGAAATATGGCTTTGATATCCGTCAATTAGGAACAATGCTGCATGTGATTCTGGAGAAGGCATATAGGCAGACTGAGGATCGAGCCGATCCTGAAGCGGTGCTGGCTACATTGAGGAAAATCGCAAAAAGGGAATTCGAAAAGGCGCCCGAGTTCTATGCTTTCAGGCCGAATGCACTCTGGAAAGTGGAGCAGGAGCAATTTTTAGCCGCTCTGGAGAAAAGTGTTCTTGGTTTAGCCGAGCTTGGGCAGGAATGGACGGCAACGAAATTCGAAGAACGTTTCGGCATGAAGGGAAAGCCGGTATTGGAAATGGATATTGACGGCGAAAGAATTAAGCTGAGGGGAATGATCGATCGACTTGATCGTAACCCGGCGGGTGAATTGCGGGTGATTGATTATAAGGCCGGATCGGGACATTTAAACGCTCGAGACCTGATTTTGGGCCGGCGGCTACAGCTGCCGCTTTATGCTCTGGCAGCCAGCAAAGCGCTGGGTTTAGGCCCGCCGGTGGATGGTCTTTATTGGGCAATTTTGGCTGCGAAGCCTAGTCAGCTACGCCTGAAAGATTTTAATTGCCGCGCGAATGGGAATGAATATCATGGCGTCGAAGGCGCGATAGCGCTTACAAGAGAGCATGTAAGCAAGATAGTCAACCGCGTAAGAGCGGGAGAATTCAGGCCGATTCCTCCTTCGGGCGGCTGTCCCGCCTATTGTCCTGCAGCGGCATGGTGCTGGCGTTATCAACCATCAAACTGGTGAAGCTGCATAATGAAAGACCTTTAGTATGATTGAATGGAAAATCCGGGCAATTGGCTTGTGCCCTTGCGAAGCCGGATTAATGATCAAGTTAGGTGATTATTGGGATTATCAAGCATCAGCACAGTTGTTTTAGAACGATAGGGATGAAGGCGTGCAGATGAGCTTCCAGGATTGGTCTGGCGTGGTGTAGACGAACTGGTGGCAAGTAGTATTAATGAAGCCTATAGAGCAAAGGAATATGACTGCTAGTGAATTAACGCCAAAGCAGCAAAAAGCAGTTGCCAGGCTTGATAAAAACACCCTGGTTACTGCCGGCGCAGGAAGCGGAAAGACGCGCACACTTGTGGCGCGCTACCTGGAGCTACTGAACAACGGTTCTCTGCCACGGCGGGTAGCGGCAATTACATTTACCGAGAAGGCCGCTCGGGAAATGCGTAACCGTGTTAGGGAAGCAGTGGCGGCACAGGTTAAGTCTGTAGTAAAGGATGGTGAAAAAGAGCGCTGGGAGGATGTGTTGGCGGCGATGGATTCGGCCCGCATTGGAACGATCCACAGCCTTTGCGCCGAAATCCTGAGAACGCATCCGGCCGAAGCGAAGGTCGACCCGGAATTTGAGGTTGTGGATGAAGGGATTGCATTAGCGCTACGGGCGCAGGCGATTGAGGATGTGATTGCCTGGGCAACTGATCAGGCGGATATAGCTCCGATTTTCGAAGCGTTCAAGACAATGGCGATCGAGAGGTTGCTGCAATTTCTAATGGCTCGACGGCTTGAAGCAGGCCCACTATTGGTTGATGTAAATGTATTGCAAAGGATGTATCAAGCAATCGGTGAGGAATTAAAAAGTTTTATCAAAAACCCCGAAGTTGCGGACATCATAGAGAGTTGGCGAGATATGGAACGCAGCGGCCGGCTGGCTGAAGATGCCGGGAAAAAGCTGACCGATTGCATTTCGGAGCTACTGGCGGCATGGCGCGAGGTTGAGGAATCCTACGGATCGGGTAATAGCGCGTCGAATGTGACGGAGATCGCAGCGGACCTGTTTAATATCCGGCGCAGATATCTAAAAAGAGGAATTGGCAAGAACGATAGCGAAGCAAAAAGGATGCATGCTCGACTTCAATCAATCTACGATGAAAGGCTTGGTCCCTGGCTTGGAGGGAAGAAAAAAGGTGATGATCCGCCGGAGTTGAACATTGAGTTTCGTTATCAAGAAGATTTACCTCGATTGAAGGCGCTTTTCGAGCGAGCAGTGCGTGCATATCGAGGTAGTCTTGAGGCACGCTACGCATTGGACTTTGATGATCTTGAGGCCGGGGCGCTAATGCTTCTCAAACAGCCTAAAATTCAGCGCCGGTGGCAGCAGAATCTGAGTGCGATTTTGGTAGATGAGTTCCAGGACACCAATAATCGCCAGCGGGATATTGTCGAGGCGCTCTGTGGCGACGAACCGGGTCGATTGTTTGTTGTAGGCGATGCTCGACAGAGTATCTACCGTTTCCGCGGGGCTGATGTGACGGTTTTTCGCCGGATGGAGAGCACTGTAGTTGAAGAGGGCGGCGAGACCGTCGAGTTGGATCTGACGTTTCGAGCTCATAAGCAATTGCTAGATACGATAGAGGGCTTATTAGAGACGGTTTTAAATAGCGAG
>DAOVFE010000439.1 GCA_030673085.1 Anaerolineales bacterium
GTCGTCAGGAAGGGATTTAAGAAATTAATTAGCACTACTAGAATTACTGCAATCATTAAAAATCCCACAGTGTTGGGAATTATCAGTCCCTTATGATCCGAAAAACTATGGTAAACAAGTGTGCCGGCAAGGTATAGTCCCACTAATAGCGCTAGATCAATAATAGTGATATGGATATAGACTGCATCCGGACTAAACCCCGCTAACACACTGAGCATAAAGACAATAGGCGCCATAATGGCCAGGATAATGGCTGTCGTAGCCATGAGCGTGAGCGGAACTGCGGCTATTTGTGCAAGCCGTTCTTCTCGACCTAATAGACGGTAGGCTACCCAAAAAATTGGTATGGAGAACAATAGCCCTGGAGTGATTACCAATCCAATCTTAACCGCGTCCTTTATGGCAGTATCATAGCTCAGTCCAATGCCCATCGCGAAGCCATACAGCATGCCGCCAATAATTGATAGCATAATTCCCGAAAGAGCGAACCCGGCCAGAGAACGATCGTTCTTGATGGTATTGACCAGCCCGCGCTGGCGAAAAATGCCGAAGAGCGAAGATAGGATGTTCATGGATTAAATTGCCTCCATTCTTCTTTTAGCGCTTGGTGAACAGAAATTATTTGTTCACGTTTAAACAGCGCGGCCATTCCGGAGCCGAATAAGATAATGCCAGTTGTGCCAAGTTGTACCCAGCGCGGCAATTCGATAAAAGCTGGTCCAAATTGAATAATGCCATTTGCTATAAGCGCCAATCCTCCCAATTGGACAAAGCTTCGCAGGCGATACCGAATACCCCACAAGACCGCAGCAAGACTTTCAACGCCGAGCAGAATAGCGTACTCATAGGCGCCTGCAGGGAGTGATTGGATGAGGGCCGAGAACATAGACACAGCCAGCCCAAGCAGCGTGGCTAAAATGTATGCAGCTTTTTTCCCTCGCCGGCGTTCATTCCACCCAATGCTCAATAGCACCAAACTGAGTGGAATGATGTAGGCTTGTGGTTCAGAGACGTCAAATTCCATTAGCATAGCCCAAATCACCACGAGGAATGCGCCGATACCGAGGTAGGCTAGATAAATGATGCGCCGCGATATCGCATATGCTATGTAGGTCATACCTGCAAAGGCAAAGGTCAAAGCGGCTATGATAGGCTTAAAAACTATTAGGGAGCCTGCCATTGGGATCGCCATTAGAATCAAGCCGGCATATCTTAGCGGCGTAGAATAAATCGTAGCCAGCGGCTCGCGATGCAGCAACCCGGCAGTAATTACGAATAATGTACAAAGCCCAGCGGTGTAGCCGGGCCAAATGTCCATTGTGCGACCGCCGCTAGTCACATCTATTACAAAAAAAACGCTGGTGAAAATAACACCAATTCCCAGGTAAGCCAGCAAGGGAGGTATTTTCTCTTCGGCAAAAAAGGCCCGTTCTAGCCAGGCGAATGCCAATAGAAGAAAGGCGAGTGTCACCGATGAGCCAATCGCCATCCACTCACCTATAAACAGACTGGCCAGATAGGCCCAGCCTAAGTCAATTGAGCCGGTGAGATATAAAGGCCAGGTCCAATGTTCTTTCTTGATTCGCCGAAGACCGCGGCCGCATAGTGACAGCGTTATGCCTAAAAGGGCGTAGGAGATGATGAGGGAGTGTTCTCGAGTTAATGTGTCCTCAAAGAACACGTTGTTTATGCAT
>DAOVFE010000283.1 GCA_030673085.1 Anaerolineales bacterium
GGCGCCAATGACCGCGGCGATATCGATCGCGCCCGAGGTAATAGCCAGGTAAGCCTGGCGCAATGCAACACCGCCTGAAGCACCAGCGGCTTCCATGGTGGCGGCCTCAATTCCATGTAGGCCAGCAAAATCGGCGACCAAGGCCGCCAATTGAGTCTGCCCCGATAGGATTGATCCTAGCATATTGGCGAAATAAAGCGCCTGCGGCTGTATACCGCCGGCGTCAGCGCGGGCGGCTCTGATCGCTTTAAATGCAAGCTCACGCAGGGATGTTTCCCAATGTTCGCCGACCTTTGTCAGGCCAACTCCGATTACAAGGACTTCATTTGATGATTGCAAAGTCGACTCCTCGTTCATTGCATGGTCAATATATGGCGATAGCGCACATACATTGCATAATCGATTTCAATACGCCGGTCGATGTATTCCTGGGTTGACGGTGCCCGGTTTTGCCGTTCAGTTAAAAGGTCCGTTGTATGCAGGCTGAAAGCGTCCGATCCAGCGCCTGACCCATAGGAAACTAAGAAAATCCGTGCGCCGGGCTTGGCGATATCGAGAACCGCGCTTAGTCCAACCAATGATGACCCTGCATAGGTATTGCCAATCACAGGAGAGAGAAGCCCGGGTTTAATCTGCTCGGGCTTGAATCCCAACGACCGTCCCGCCCGTTGCGGGAACTTGGCGTTGGGTTGGTGGAAAATGGCGAAATCATAATCCTCGGGCGTTGTTCCCATCGATTCCATAAGTCCCTGACCTGCTTGCTGAATATGCTCGAAGTAGGCGGGTTTGCCTGTGAAGCGCTCAGCATGTTCAGGGTATCTTGCATAGGCGCGCCGCCAGAAATCGGGTGTATCGGTCACGTAGGAATATGAGCCTTCAAATACCGCCAGCGCTTCCTTTGCCGGGCCTAGTAGATAGGCGGCTCCGCCACAGGCTGCCGTATATTCAAGCGCATCCGCGGGCCGGCCTTGGGCAGTATCCATGCCAATCGATAGCGCATAATCGGCCATGCCCGAACCGACGAAACCGATTGCAGCTTGCACCGCCTCGGTTCCGGCTTTGCAGGCAAATTCCAAATCTGCTGCTTGAATATTGGGCACTGCGCCGATCGCTTCTGCCACTACCGTAGATGTGGGTTTGACTGCGTAGGGATGAGATTCCGACCCAACCCATACTGCACGGATCAAGGATGGGTCGATCTCTGCTCGCGCAAGCGCATTGCGAGCGGCTTCAATCGACATTGTGATCACGTCTTCATCCAGCCCGGCGACTGCCTTTTCTTTAATAGGTAAACCACCAACCCCAGCCGTCCATACTCGGGCGACTTCAGAAGCTGGCAGACGATAGCGGGGAAGATAGGCGCCGTAGCCTATGATCCCTACCTCACGGATAGATTTCAATAGCTTGCTATTTTTCTGATCGGTCATGCACTATCCTTTCTCGATGAATGAGCGATAGTTGTTCCTGGTTTATTCGATTAGCCAGAATGTAAATGGCCGGGGCCGTAGGCACTGCAGGGCGATAGTCCTGAGCGAATATTTAAACAAAACCTGCACCTGAAGGGGCAAAATTCCGCAATGGGGGATGTCCTTAAAGGACATCCCTAAAGGAATTTTGAGGGTTTTGTCATTTACTCGTGGGTCCATTTTTGCACAAGTTCTTTGGCTCGGCTTATATTAATCTTGCCTTCGTCTGCAAGCTCTTCCGCAACGCGATTAATCAAATCACCTGTTGCGCCTGCGACGAGCGCGACCTGACGAGCATGCAATCTCATATGGCCATGCTGAATTCCTTCTGTGGCCAGGGCTCGTAAAGCAGCTAGATTCTGGGCGAGGCCTACGGAAACAACGATTTCGGCCAGTTCACGCGCATTTTGCACACGCATCAGTTCCAGGCAGGCTTTAGCTGTAGGATGAACGCGAGTTGATCCGCCAACAGTTCCAATTGCAAGCGGCAATTTGAGTTCACCGACAAGCGCGCCGTCTTTTCCATCGAACCATCGGCTAAGTGAAGTATATCGGCCACTGCGTGCAGCATAAGCGTGTGCGCCAGCTTCAGTGGCCCGCCAGTCATTTCCAGTGGCTATTAACACTGAGTCGATTCCGTTCATGATGCCTTTATTATGAGTCGCCGCCCGATAAGGATCAGCCTCGGCGAACGCCCAGGCTTCGATAATACCATCCCGCACCCGCTCACCAGAGAACGAATTAAACGCAAGGACTTCGGCGGGAATGGTGACCCGGGCCCATGCCAGGCGACGATCGGCCAAGTTGGATAGAATGCGCAGATGAGTTCGACCTCCACTAAGGATCTCGATATGAGGGGCTAATTGTTCGGCCGCGCTGTTTATTGTGTTGGCTCCCATAGCATCGCGCGTATCATAGATCAAATGCACGATTAGCATAGAGCCAATAGGAGTATCGTTTAAAATGCGCACTTCTATGTCGCGCGCTCCGCCTCCCAATTCAACCATGAAAGGATTTACTTGATCGGCAAGCGCGCATAGTTCTGATTTATGTTCCAGGATTGATTCACTGGCGGCCGCTAGATCAGGCACATCGAGAACTTGTATCTGAGCAATCATCTGTGGTTCAGTGGTATCGGCAAAGAACCCGCCGCCAGCGCGTGCAAGCTTGGCCATGAAAGATGACCCGGCTACCACCGAAGGTTCTTCAATGGCCATGGGCACCAGAACTTCTCTATGGTTAACAATGAAGTTGACGGCTATTCCAAGAGGGAGACAAAACACTCCGATCACATTTTCGATCATGTGATCCGCTTTTTCAAGTGCAAGACTGTTGGCTGGAGAGAAAGCCTCTACAGCGGCAGGGTTCAAGTCGGAAAATTCGGCGACGCACTTTAGTCGTTCATCAGGCGAAAGTCGGTAAAAGCCATTTATACGGGATGATCGTGGATGGGTCATTCTCTACCTTTGTTTATATATATAGCTTTTTATAGAATGCTTTGTCTGGCAAAAACTATCAGGATTAGAATAATGATTATATTGACAGAGAGAAATCATTTCCTTAGCGAAGCGGCGAATACGCGACTCCACTCTCTTTTACGAAAATGTGTTTATAAACGTTATCAATAAGCTAATTTGGAAGAGA
>DAOVFE010000167.1 GCA_030673085.1 Anaerolineales bacterium
TACCGCCCCATGGAAAAAGCCAGGAAACCCAACAACTTGCTGTAGGGATGAGTGGAAAGTGCGGGTTTGGGAGCTACCGCCCTCATTTATGGCTTTTTCCTTAGAAGAACCCAGAGCTTGCTGCGGAGTTCTTCACTTGCCGAAATAATAGTATATAAGGGCAAATATGTTTTTCAACACCCTACTGTTAAAAACGGCCGCCAGTAAAAAACGGGGGATGTATTGTGCGTGGGCTTTTTACCCACATACCACATATGACGCTACTCTCCTTGTATTTAGTAATTTTCAGTGCAGTCAAAGATGCAATCTTGCGGATATATTTAAAAGATAAAGTGGCGGAAGTAAGATGGGCGTCTATAAGGTCACATCATCGCAATATTTCTCGAAAGGGCAGATTTGCAAATCTGAGCTTAATTAAGGAAATGGACTAAAGTAATGGCTGCCGGATGGGAATAGTGGTGTATACCCTCCATTGGATTCCTTTAAGAGGGCATCCGCTCCGAGGGCTGCAAAAGCAAGGATTTGGGCCAGGCAATTCTAATGTAGCCAAGGCTGTGGAACCAGGGTATAGGTCGAATTACCGTCCCGTGAGGAGCGGATACCAATAGCGAAGGACTTCTTTCGCCGATTTGCCGTTAATTGAGGCGGATTTATCACGGAGCGGCAGCAGTGGATTATATCGCCGGACATAGAAACCAGTTATCTCGGGGCGAGCGTAGGCCTCAAGCAGTACCGCGTTGATGGCATCGGATTGTTGAGCCAAGTCAAGATTGGGGCTACCGTTAACGTCAGCGCCTAGATCGAAAGCTGTTGGAGGCATACAGCCTCCATCTTCGGCCGGTATGCAGGCAGAGGCGCTGCCATCAATCGAAAGATACTCGACGCTGAGAACAATAGGTTTGCCAGCCAAAGATGGCGAGGATAGGATCTCGTCTTCCAGCAAGCAATGAGCAGCATGTTGCATTGCAGAGACTGTTAGATTGGCCTCTTTATCTAATGGCGCATGCCAATAGAGATGAACTTCATCAAAGGCATTGGTGAAGGATGGCGGCGTTTGCAGCGCGGCGCCGAATTCAAGCTCGATGGCCAAATGGCCGCCATAGATCGAACGTATTTCGCTAATTAAAGATGCCCACTTTGAATCGGCTTCTGGCGGCACCTGTGAGGGTGAGCCATCCGCGAGGACACCACCAGGAAGGGCTGGCGCAATTTCTGGGCCGCCGATAATGAGCTTGGTCGCGTTGGCATCGGCCGCAATATGGGCGTAGGTTAAGATAAAGGAACGATATCCATCAAACCATGCTTTCCACCAACCCGCGTCGCGCGATGCGGATTGCCACCATTGGTCGACGGTTCCATTTTGAGCGATGAGTGATGGGTGGAGGCTTACGCGTAGTTGGTGTTGCGATGAGTTGAGAATCAGAGCTTTAAGCTCGTCGCTAAAGGGAGCATGCGCCGGGTCGAAGGCGATTACCGGCGTCGGGTTTGAGCGTTGGAGCATCCAGGTCGGATCGAGGATTAGACTATTAGCGCCTAGATTGGCAATATCATCGATGGATGTGGGGATTTGTCCAAGCCAATCAGGCGAGTAGAAGGGCAGCAGCTCGACACCAGCTTCGAAGTCCGGCCGTGGGGTGATACTGGGGGCAACGATATGGGGGGATGCTGTTTCCGGCTCCCACCACTGCCAGGCATCAATGCTATCCTGCAAATCCTGGTTGACTGAATTTGGATTAAATTGGCGACCGGCGGTTTTAATGTCATCGGCGGATCCGCAGGCCAGATTTCGACAGTAACGGTAACCAATTGAATCGCTGAAATCGAGGGGGCTAAGGAGCGTAAAAGCCCATTCATAATCTCCAATACGGACCATCGGCAATGAGTTAAACCATAGAAATGGATTGAATTGGATCCCAATGGTTTCGTTCATCGGAGTATCCTGCGGGGTTGTGACGTGAAAAGTTACTCGGTCATTTATCCCGCCGTGCCATGAGGTGACAGAATCAGAAATCACAATATCATGGTCGGGGACAATTAGCTGGCGGATGCGGAAGTAACCATTATGATCTCGCTCTGCATTCCAGAGCCCATCACCCAGCGTATATTTATATTGAACGTCTGATCCGCTGTAGAGCTGAGTAATCAAGATATGGTGAGTCGCATCTACCCTGGTCAATTCCGGCATGCGTGTGCCAGTAGTGCTAATGCCATTGCCGAGATCTCGAAAGATATTTCCTAACTGGCGCAAATTGCCAGCCAGGCGTACAGGAAGATCTTGCGGGGTATCGTTTGGGAGGGTAACTTCAAAGGTCACCTGAACTTTAGGGGCGGCAAATAGGCTCATTTCGGCTGGCGTTGTGCTGCCGGCAGCAACTATGGCACCTTGCTGCGCGGTTTGGTATCGGCTATCGATGCTGGTGATAGTCAGGTTGTGAAGGCCTGGAAGAATTCTGTCAAAGCAAAACTCGCCAAGGCCGTCGCTGAAGGTGCTTTTCCCGGCAACGTAGACCGCGATCTCAGGCAGAGGCAAACCGGTATCAGCCTCGACAAGGCGACCCACGATACGGCCAGTGGGTCCCTGGTATGGATTATCAGCCCAGGCCGAAATGACATCACTAACCTCGGTGGGGCCAGGCAAGTAGGCTACTCGGTAGCGCACCGGCGAACCATCGGCAGTTATCTCTTCAGATGAAGATGGGCTAAGGCGCAGGTAGCGATATCGCAGAATTGTACCGGCCGGAGGCGTGATGCTTAATGTCCAGCGCCCATCATCTAGGGGTTCCATTGGGATAGTTCGTGAATTATATGGAAGGCCGGTCACTTCATCTAGGATCATTATGCCGAGCTCGGCGTTCTGAGGATTATTTTCGGGAGGCAGGACTGTAATGGTTACCTCAGTAGTGGGCATCAAGGTTGGATCGGCTTCAGCAAATGGAGGAGTCGGTTGAGGCGGCCCCAATCCTATCCGTGGAAGCAAGCTGCATCCGCTGGTGAGGACGCTTAAAGTTAATAGAAGAATAGCAGCGAGGCGATGCCATTTCATGAGGAATGCCCCAATAATTGAAGGATTTGTAAGCAAAGATCGATGTTCGGTATCTGATAAGCCGGCAGCCGGATCTGAGGCTCTTGCCCGTTTGTGTTTGGATGAATCCTGAGTATTCCATGCTTAAGCGATACCGCCCCCAAGTTTTTCCAGCCTAAAAATTTTCGCTTGTGGCGAATACCTTCGAAAGTAAGCCATATCGGTCCAAAACTTAACGATTTTCTTTGGCTAAGCGCCTGACGATATTCAGATAGCAATCTAGGATAGATCTTTTGTTTGATCATAGCCACCAGCTCTTCAAAATCGTTTAGAGTCGAGTCTACTCTAATTCTCTGACCATCGACTGCTTCAAGGTCTATTATGGAGCGTCTTTTCCAGATTAATCCCGGAGGACCATAATATATGGATCTTGTCCGGATCTGATCGATTTCAGGCCAGAGCATGTCCATTCGTTTGCGCCCTTTACGAAAACTTACGCCAGCTGAATTAATCCAAATGATCGTCCGTTTGGTATTCCACAGATCGATCATGCCGAGAGTAGCCACTAGTGCACATAGCAGGCCAATCCCAAGGGGCATTCTGATCCAATGCCATAGGGCAGCGGGACCATAGTTGGCGAATGTAAAATGCCAGCGCCAGATGGCAAAAGACCAACCGGCGATTGCCCCGACCAGGCCGAGATCAATCAGCACCTTATAATAAGTCCGCAGATCTTGCCGCAGCCGGTGTTCACTTAGCCATTGGCGTGAATTCGTACTGCGAGCAGAGTGGTTCGGTTCCAATGAGCGCCCCAGTATAGAGTGTGATCCACCGGTCAACTCCCGGTGAGGCGAGAAGCACAAAGCCAGTAAGTCTGATGCTGCCGAATATAGCCAACAGCCAATAGTGTATAAACGAAAGCGTATCCCAAGGCCAAAGCGGTGGCATGAATAGCATGCATAAGTGCCAGATAAACTCATTTTAGCAGCAATGGCAAATCGCGCATATTGTAATCCAGATGACGATTGCGCCCAATAGGGTGTTGAAAAAGAGAAATTATTAGGGCTTCGCCTCCGATAACTATCGTTCGCTCACACGAGTTTGGGCCCTTGGCCCAGTCTCCATAAGGGTTGAAGGGCAGCGATCGACAACAAATAACGGAATATTCATCTTCCTGCAGGCTTGCATATCATTGTGGCGTAAAAGTGCGTTTCGGCCAAGTATTCAGGCCGGACACATTTCAATAATCATAATCTGCAGGAGGGTAGGTCGATACAGCTAGCGACATTGAGAGTTGAAAGCCGTGGGATTTGCCGGCTTTTCCCATATTCTGATAGATACGGTCTGGCAGTTTTGCTCCTATCCCTATCGGCCATACTCCCTTATGGGCAAATATATCTTTCAACACCCTCCCCTAAAAGTTGGATGTTGGCGCAATCCTTCTACAATCTCGGACATAACGGCAGGATCCGGTTCTATTAGAGTTGCACGAGCTATGCCATGGTCATGTCAAGAATATTGAAAGCGGTCTACGGGCATACTTAGGAATGTAATCGTAGCAGCAGTATTAGCCGGTAGCTCAGTCTAATGAAGAATTGATTGAGTGCACCTTATATATGAAAAATGATTGGCCGGTCGAATCTAGGTATGAGCAGATAGCCGGGGAGTGGATTTACTCGCTGAACAAGAATGCCCCTCAGCTTGCTGAGGTCCCTAAGCTTACTGAGGGGATGAATTGACTGTTCCTACGGGCCAGTAGGGCGTGAAGCCCTGATCGAGTAATAAACAAAATCCGTACGCGTAGGGGCAGAATTCTGTAATGGGCGCTGTCGCTAAAGGATATCCATAAAGGAATTTTAAGGGTTTTGTCATTTATTCGATTAGCTAAAATCCCGCCTTGCAGTTTAGCCATTTTAATCACCCCTGTTCGTCCCCCATAGGGGGACTGTGGGGGGCATGAGCCCTGTCCCCCACACCCCCTGTGGCAAGCGGCCGTTGGTCCGGCGGTAATACAAAAAGTTTTATCGGCCGCTGCGGCGGAGGTCTATTAATCGCAATATTCCTCATTGTGATGGTAGAAGTGAGCCTCCTGCTTACAATCCT
>DAOVFE010000182.1 GCA_030673085.1 Anaerolineales bacterium
AATGTTAGCCGCTTTTTTCAGTGGACTCATAGCTCTTACCGGGCTGAATAGAATACCCGCATCATTTACTTATTACAGACTTTACAATAACACCCTGCTTCGCTACGTCCCAACAATTTGTTCGACTTCAATTTCTTTTGCCGCCTCATCCATCTTTAGGCTGATCACTTTGCTCGCCGAATCGGATCCCATACTGACGCCATAAATACTATCCGCCATTTGCACGGTCTGGCGATTATGCGAAATAATAATAAATTGCGTATCCGCGCTCAGCTCGCGCAGCATCTCGCGGAATCTAATAACATTAGCTTCGTCAAGCATAGCATCAACTTCATCTAAGACGCAGAATGGGGTTGGCGAGACCTTGAGTAAGGAAAAGATTAATGCACATGCTGTAAGGCTTCGCTCACCTCCCGAAAGCATTGCCAATCCTTGCTCTCGCCGTCCCGGAAGGCGAGCCTCAATATCGATACCGGTATCATTGATGTTTTCGGCTTCTACTAACCTCAATCGCGCCGTTCCGCCGCCAAAGAGCCGTGTGAATGATTCTTTAAATGCTATGGCAACTGCATCAAATGTCTTGCGGAATTCGCGCTCCATAAGTAGATCAAGCTCGGCAATCACTTCTTGAAGCTGCTTCTCCGCCTGCCTCAAGTCATTAATTTGCGAAGTCATGAAATCGACTCGCTGACGAACTTCATCAAATTCGGCCTGTGCTTCAAGATTAACCGCTCCCATTCGTCTTAGTTGCGTCCGAAGCTGATTTACATGCTCTTCGGTTTGGTCCGGCAAGTTCTCCACCTGGGGCAGTTGTTGCACAATCCCTTCCAATGGAAGTATATCCTGCCTAGCTATACCTTCTGGATACTCAAGATACACCAGCCCAAAATCATCTTCAATTCGTCGCTTAAGGCTGGATAACTCCTCCTGGCGCTTGGCCAATTCGATCTGGGCGAGTGAGTACTGCCGCTCCGCTAGCTCTACTTTCGACCGTAGTTTGCTTTCGCTGGCAACCAGAGTCGAGCGCATCTCTTCACAAGAATGAAGCTCAGTTTCAGCAGGTTTTTTCTTATCGCTAAGGTTTTCAAGCTGATTATCAATTGCCCCGATCTCTTGTTCGATTGTTTTTAGCTCATTCTGGAGCGAGGCCTGTTCTTGATGAATATCTTGGAGCTTAATCTCTTTTGCTTTTAGATCGGAATCAATTGCATCTAATCGAGACCGTAGCTCAATGGCTCTTTCCCGCTCTCGACCGGCGTCGCGACGGACAACTTCCAATTGGGCTTCAATCCGAGCCATCTCCAAAGAGACTTTGCTCCGCTCCACCATGTGCACGGACTTATCAAGCTCAGATTGCAGCCGAGCCCTTTCGCTATCGAATTCTGCGCTCCTGCCTTCCAGCCGGTCTATTTCCTCAAGCGCCTGCTTCCAGGACGCCTCAATATTCTGCTGCTGGCCAAGTAATCGATCCAACTCTTGCCGGGCCGACTTATGCTCTGATTCCACCTGGCTTTGCCGGATCCGCACCTCTTGCAGGTGCTCCCTGACCACTTCCAGCTCAGATTGAACTTGGCTGCTTCTGGCTCGCGCTTCTTCCAACTCATCAGCCAATTTAGTCTTATAGGCCTTGGCATCATGAAGATTCGCCTGCACTGTATTCAGCTCCGCTTTCGCCTCAATCTGTGATTTCTGGTCCTCTTCATCACCGCGCCTATCCTGTCCAACCAGAACCAGCCCTCCCGGATAGTATAGATCCCCGGCGAGCGTTACTATCTGACCATCGGATGGTAGATTTATAACCATCCTAATAGCGGCTTTTCGATCCACTGCCACTAATGTTCTCCCCAGAAGAAAATCCACGATTGGTCGATATGGGGATGCTACATCAATCAAATCCGCTGCATTTCCAACACATCCACTATCCTCTAGAGCCGCCAGCTTTTGTGTTTCTGGGAAACCCGAAAGAGGCACAAGCGCTGCGCGCCCATGCTGTTGTTCCTGTTCAAGAAGATCAAGCGCTTTGAATAGATCACTCTTTTCCTCAAATGTCAGGCTTGACCCGAAGTCACCCAGTGCGGCAGTAATCGCCGGCAAAAGATCATGCCCGACTTTCATATGCTGGCTCAGACGACCCAATAGCCCCGACAGGCGTCCATGTTCGGCGGCCTGCATCAAATGCTCTGCCATCTCCTCTTTCATTTCAGATGATTCTTGAAGCGCTTTGATGCGCGCCTCGAGAGCAGATTTCTCGGACTGGAGGCCCGCAATCGCGTCTATTTTCTTGGCAATTTCCTCTTCGAGATCCGCCTGCCGCGATTGCATATTTCGGCTTTCGGCTATGGAATTATCCAGCCCCTGCTGCAATTCCTGGCCGGCTTTGTGAGTTTTATTTACCTCCTCTTCAGCCCGCTTAAAACACTCTCTCGCTTCTTCAGTCTTGGTTTTAATCTCTGCGCTCTGCGCGGCGAGAGATTGTGCCCTTTCACTAAGCTGGATCATAGACGTAGACCAGGCAGCTCGTTTTCCCGCCAGAGATTCAAGCTTTAATTGGATTCCTTGTCCCTGCGCCCTCAAATCCTCCATTTGCTCTGAGCCCATTTCCCCAGCTTCCTGCAATTGGCGGATCTCTACCTCGGCGGCAGCCAGCGCCTGTTTTGCCTGATCAGTGCTTTCCAAAGACTGACTGAGCTTCTTTCCTATTTCATCATGGCTCCCCCTTAACAAAGCAACCTCAGATTGCATTGTCTTCTCTTGCTCGCCCAACCAGCGCAGTCGTTCCTTTACAACCGCCAATCTGCGGCCTTTTGTCTCTCTTTCCGAATATATTGCCGAAACCTGTTGGGCCCATTCTTGAAGCTGGCCTCGCAGAGTATCAATGCGCTGGCGGGCTTCTACCAATTTACTATTCGATGCGGCTTGTTTTCGGCGAATTTCTTCACGATCTCGGGATACTTTTTCAGCACTTTCCAGCGCTTCTTCTACGATCTTCTGCAGACGATACCAATGGTATCCATACCAGGCATGCAGGATTTCATTCAGATCACGCTCGATCTGCTTATAAGCCTGGGCTCGCTTGGCTTGTCTCCCCAAGCTCTTCAAGCGAGGGCGTAATTCCATGAGAATGTCTTGTACCCGATCGAGATTGCGGCGAGTTGTTTCCAGGCGTCGAAGCGCTTCCTCCCTGCGACTGCGATACAGGCTAATACCGGCTGCTTCCTCGAACAATACCCGGCGTTCTCCAGCCTTGAGTGAAAGAGCTGCATCAACCAGGCCCTGTCCGATAATGGTATACGTGCGCCGAGCCAGACCGCTTTGGGCTAATATCTCGGAAACGTCGCGCAGCCGTACTCGCTGGCCATTGAGCCAATACTCATTAGTTCCATCCCGATATGCGCGGCGTCCTATGCTTACCTCGGAAAAATCTATCGGCAGCCAGCCGCTACTGTTGTCAAAAGTAATTGTTACCGAAGCCATACTCGCTCTCGAGCGGGTATCTGACCCGGCAAAGATCATGTCCTCCGTCTTCTTACCTCGCAGCAGGCTATAGGATTGCTCACCCAAAACCCAGCGAATCGAATCGGCAATATTGGATTTACCCGAACCATTGGGGCCGACAATCGCCGTTACTGCTGGTGCAAATTCAAACAACGACTTGATAGCAAATGTCTTATAACCCTGGAGTTCAAGGGCTTTCAAATAGGGAACGGATCGCTTTTTTTGACTCATCAAATCACTAGCTCTTTGAAATTTTCGAATTCTGCGAAATCTGTGCCATCACATCGGAGGCTGCCTTCTGAGCAGCCTCCTGCTTGCTGCGGCCCTGGCCAAATCCGTGTAGACCATTGCTTAAAGTGACTTCAACCAAGAATCTTCGCGCATGATCGGGACCAAATGAATCTACAGTTCCATATCGTGGTGTTTCATTATATCTGGCTTGCGCCCAGATCTGTAGCTTACTTCGGGCATCGAGCAAGGATTTGTCTTCTAGAGCAATGGCGATAGCCTCTTCAAAGAGTGGCTCGGTGAACTCCCAGACAGCATCGATTCCCGAATCAAGATACAAAGCTCCAATAAGCGCCTCGAAAACATCACAAAGTAATGTAACCCGCTTGCGTCCGCCCGAACCTTCCTCACCATGGCCAAGCAGAACCGCTTCCCCTAGATTCAGCTTGGTCGCAAAAGCAGCCAATTGCTCGGTACGCACAAGAGCAGATCGAAGCCGGGTAAGACCGCCCTCATCCATTTCTGGGAAACGGCGATAAAGCCAGGCAGCCGTTAGAAAGTCGAGAGCAGCATCTCCCAAGTACTCGAGTCGCTCATTATCCTCAATGACATTAGGATGCTCATTGATGTATGAACGATGGGTCAATGCCCTTCTCAGTAGGCCGCGATCTATACTGGGAAGGCCCGCCTGCAGCGCGAACTCATCCAATGAATACATTTCTTCTATTGCTCCGTGAACTTGGGGGACGCCGATTTCTCAAGTTGACCTGCGGAATCCGCGTACCTCCAGTTCAATGTGATATTTATTTGAATTTTAGCTCATTCGCCTTCACACCGCCAGTGATTAGTTCATGCCTTCCGCATTTGATCGGGCATTACTTATGAATCGGAACGAATAGTCAACCAGAACCCCTGAGGGTGTTGAAAAAGAGAAATCATGGGAAAAAGCCAGGAAACCCAACAGCTTGCTCTGGGGATGAGTGGAAAGCGGGGGTTTGGCGGCTGCCGCCCCCATGTTTTTGGCAATCTAAAATGAACCCATTTGGCAATCGAAAATGATACCACCTCGTGTTATCGGGTCG
>DAOVFE010000164.1 GCA_030673085.1 Anaerolineales bacterium
CCGCTGGTCGTCAGCGTTGCTGGATTACAAGGCTGGCGATGATAAAAACCAGATACGGCAAAAGCTAGGAATCTCAAAGATACAGTGGCGTGAGGTTGGGGCAAAGCTTGATCGACTTGCAGCCCGCAATACTGGCATCCTCTAGCCTTTGCACTTCCCCTGGCATATCTATTATGCACATGGAAAAAGCAACCATTCAGTACGAGAGTGTTGAAAACGAGAAATCATGTGCCGACTGTGTGGCATATATGGGGCGGAAGCGGAGCTTCCACCCCATATATGCCACACTCTTTTATAGGCAAATGTGTTTTTCAACACCCTCCAGTACACCTGCGATTTCTCGCATTTAGCCAGCATGAACACACTTCTGTATTAAGTAATCCTGTCAGACAATTTAGCGGGGATATTGAAAAACATAAACCCTTGGCTTTTTACTGAAAACCAAGGGTTCTAGAGATCAGGATTTATTATTGCTGCTCTGATTAACAGCCCTTCCGGCTAGCGGATAACCTCAATCACCGTCACTACATTTTCTTTACTACGATATCCCCGATGATATTGGCCGCAGAATCCCCACGATCAGCAGCATTAGAAAGATGACGGTAGATTTCGCGCAGCTTGAGCATCTCGACCACATGATCCACATCGCGTGGAAGTTGGAAGAGATGAGCAATTGCTTCGCGGTAAACGGTTTCCATTCGGTTTTCCAGAGCTTTAGCTCGCACAGCGTGTTCTGTGGCTACATTTGGATGATCTTCAAGGCGCATTACTCCAGAATGGATTTCCCGCGCAGAATCAAAAAGCAACGAGACCATTCGCTCGATATAGAAATTAGGTTCGACATGAAGCAGCGCCATCTCTTCAGCGGTTGTATTTGCATAATCAAGCAGATCATCGATCAAGCGCGAAAGCGCAAAAATATCCTCGCGATCGAACGGCGTAACAAAAGTTCGGTTGAGTTCGTCAATCAGGATCCGACGAATTTCATCGGCCTGTTTTTCGATAATCGAAACTTGTTCAGCTAACGCATCATCTGGCTCTTTTGTATATTTTAGAAGAGTCTGCCAGCCCTCGACAGTAAGCTCCGCTTGCTTGATAAGCAACTCAAGGAATCGATTGCGCTTTTTTTTGCGAGCAAAGATCTTCATATTGGCCCCTTTTCTTAAACCGTTATTGAATCACTACCTTAACCTTACACAATCGTTTGCATGGATATCTATTAGGCGCCTGGTCATTATTTTTTTGTTCTGCAACCGATCACATGAACATTATTCAATAATGTCCTACTCAATTTCCCCGAGCGATGATTTGACTGGACCATAACCTACACAACAAATATTAGGGGACGCCAGGCTAATATCCGTATTATAAACGTTGTTTATGCAATATCGATAGCAATCTTCTCTGTCGCGGACCCAAATATAAGCCCGATATTCCCAGCATTGATAATGCATTAGACATCTTTTTCAGTATCACTTCCCTAGAGATTAGCGCTATATGAAGTTGAAAAACCCTTTTGCCGGCACCGGGGTGGAGCGAATATTGGATGGGAGATTCGCTCCTAACCTACATCGACTAGTTTATTGACAAATAATTCTTCTTTAAACCTCTTCGATCTATACACTTGACAGTGCACGACCTTCCGCTCAAAATACAGCCATGACTCCTAATGAGACAACTAAAATATTCCATTCGGGCTATGTGGCGCTTATCGGGCGGCCTAATGTGGGAAAGTCCACATTGTTGAATACCCTTATGAAGCATAACTTGGCAGCAGTATCGCCTCGTCCTCAGACCACTCGCCGAAATCAGCTCGGTATCTTGACTCTCCCTAACAGCCAGATTATCTTTGTCGACACTCCAGGGCTTCATAAGGCTTCTCACAAATTAGGTGAGCGTATGAATGCCAGCGCAGTAGAGGCGCTTAAAGATGCAGACCTGCTCTTGGCAGTCTTCGACCTCAGCACCCCGCCGAAAGACGACGACGAACGAGTTGCCAAGCTCGTAAGCAGCCTAAAAAATCCACCGCCGATTCTCGTCGCCCTTAACAAAGTTGACAATGTTCCGCCCGAGCGAATCCAATACCGAAAAGCCATTTTTGCATCCCTTATACCCGATGCCAAAACAATCAGCCTTTCTGCATTAAAGGGGACAAACTGCGATTCTCTCCTAGAATACATTACATCGCTTCTGCCATCAGGTCCGCGCTACTACTCGGGGGAAACGCTTACTAATACATACGAGCGCGACATCGCCGCCGACATGATCCAAAGCGCGGCTATGAATCTCCTTAAGCAGGAAGTTCCATATTGCATCGCCGTGCGTATTGATAATTATAAAGAACGCGGGACGCATGGCGCCTATATAGAAGCTACGATATTTGTCGAGCGCGAATCCCAGAAAGGTATTGTTATTGGCAAGAATGGCAAAATGCTCCGCCAAATTGGCACAATGGCGCGCAAGCAAATCGAGGCCATGTCCAGCCGCAGTATTTACCTCGACTTGCGCGTCAAAGTGTTTCAAAGTTGGCGGAATGACGAGCACTTCTTGAAACGATTGGGGTATCCAGATCTCAAACACTAATGGCTGAAATATTCATTGGTTCCTGCAGCAATCAATCAGATTTGATTTCCGAGCAGATCGATTCGCGCTTTTAATAAGCAGGATAACCAGCGCTATCGGCAGTCGGCTCAACCGTTTGCTGCATCCGAATCCTATTTCGACCGCAGCCATTATCATCCAATTGAATTAATCGTCCTTTTTCAAGCCATTTTCGCTATGTAGAAGCAAATTGACCGATGAAAGATAATCGAAACCAGATAGACACTCACCATCACAACCATGCATCCAGGCCACCCAGAAAGCAGAATACCATATGAATATCGCCATCATACTTTGTCTGACGTTTATCCTACTTGATTGGATTTCGATTGCAAAGCATAACCAACGTCTTCAATACCTGGCTAAGCCTGCTACGCTGATATTTCTCATAATATGGTTTGCCAGTCGGCTACATTACCCGCCAACTGTCCCAGCATTGCTCTTCCTGATTGGATTAATCTTCTCTCTCATCGGAGATGTATTTCTGATGTTGCCAGGTAATCGATTTCTGTTTGGTCTGGGCGCTTTTCTTTTTGCTCAGATCGCCTATTGCGCAGCCTTAAGCTGGACAGGCGTTATCATAACGCCGACATCTCTCGCTCTGGCAGCGGCGCTGGCTTTATTAGGAGCTTTCATGCTAAGCCGCCTGCGCACCGGCATGCTGGCCAATGAGAAGCATTTTCCCATTGCTCCATTGATTGGCTACAGCCTAATACTCAGCCTGATGGCTTGGTCGGCAATCACAACCCTTCTACGTCCCACCTGGCCAATTGAAGCCAGCGGGTCACTCGCGCTGGGCGGTTTGCTTTTTTATCTCTCGGATAGCTTGCTGGCCTGGAATCGCTTTGTGAGAGAACTTCCTGCAGGGCATCTATTGGTTCATATAACCTATCACACCGCACAATTAGCGTTGTCTTTTGGAATATTGATCATTTTTGCTGCCTGAACGCCAATTCTCGCGCCAAAATACTATCGTATCCATTCAAGACTGCACTGAGAAAGCCAAAATGCGGGATAGGACTTTCCCTAATGGTGGCTGCTTTTTTTAGTGGATTCATTCAAGAACTCGGTCAGTTTAAAATGCCCGGCGCCCTTCAACAGCTCTAGTCATGCATATTCGCCAAATATATTTCCAAACTTCAGCAGGACGTGATGTTTATTCATGCTACGCTTGTCGCCAATCCTCTCCTGTGGCTAGGTCTGGCTCAGATTCTCGTCCTCGATCAAGCGCCAATCGGCTTCTTCTGGAAGCCGCAAGAACTCTGTCAGAATCGGATGTGCTTCCCGAACAAGCTCCACCATACGAAGCGCAATCCGGCGCACGGAAAAATGCGCGTTGGGCGCCGATCGCAACTCGCAGAAGTGATATAGATCACGTAAATTGAGTGTGAACAAGAGCCTTCGATTAAAACCATTGGCTACTACGTATGCGGCCGTATCTGGATTCCATGGTTCCATCTTATGATAGGCTTCAGCCGCGCTATCCATCGCGGCCTTATAAGCATCCTCTACCCCAGCTTCAACAATTAAGCTCGGTATCGCATATCCAAGATTGGCCGTAAGACGCTGCGGTGTTTGAGTCATCATTCGATGACGCTTTACTTCAAAATAGGCTCCCTGATCCATCAATGCATCAAAAGTATAGGTTGCGTATTCAAGCTCTCGCAATGGCACATCAAATCTTCCCAAACGGCCCATCACCTCAGCGGCTATCTCCTTGCGAGCTTCTGGCGCCAAAGCCGACACATAGGCAAAAAGATCATCATAGGATCGGGTGCAATTGGCATACAGCGCTGCTGCTAATATCCGGTTTTCGCCTTCGGGATCATACTCAATCAGCCGCAGCATATCCCTATTATTATTACCCGATCTAATCTCCGCTGCGCGCCTTGCCAGAGACGCCTTCGTTTCCGGTAGATAAGGCGTTGCATCGGCATATTTCAACAGCGTTGGTACTTCCTGAATCGCAGTCTCGCGCAGTTCAATCCCAATTTTTCGGACTTCAGCCAGCGGGTGCGAAAGCATCTTGCTGATCGCCCGTTCAAGGACACGGGCATTGGCCGTCATCCCAACATTTGCCAAGGAAGCTGATGGCAGTAGGAATCGACAAGAGTCAACATAGCCGGAGCGAATCCGCCTATCCCATTGTTCATTGCTCTCCCCCTTGCAACGTGGGAAGCGCTTTTGGATCACAGCTCGCGTAGGTTTCAGGATTTCGTGGTACGTTGAGAAGAGATTGCGACATATCCGGTTATAGATTTCCTCATACGGTGTTCCCACAACCTCGTTGGGTAAATAAAAGCTATCCGGGCTCCATTTCTGATACCGGGTCGATTTCTCCGTATATGAAGCAAGACGATTGGACTCGATGCTCTCAATGGCCAGACGAGAGACATTTTCAAAGGCAATATGCAACACGGCATGCTCGGCAACAGAAGCATGACCATAGCCAAGCACCCACTTCTCATGAAATTTAGCTGACTCTTCCTCGGTGAGTTCACGTGCAATTTCACTAAATGAGCGAGGCGACCTGGACGTTTTGGCAAAGGCCACTGCAATGGTTTCTGGAGTCAGTTGGCGAGGGCTAAGAAAGTAGATTTGGCGCTTGCGG
>DAOVFE010000095.1 GCA_030673085.1 Anaerolineales bacterium
AGTTTGCGAACAAAGCACCAGCGACAAGTACAGGCTGGCGGACGAACAATGAGCCCGGGGATTATTCAATTTGAGGCTCCGGTCGACGTCTCTGATGTCATGCTGATCTGCCCTAGCTGTAAAGAGTTAACCAGGGTTGGAATACGCCGTGAAGATGGCGAGGGAAGAAGATTCTGTAAGAAATGCCAGTCATTGATTGATTGATACCTAATCGTAAGGGAAACAGAAGGATGAAGCATTACCTTAAAGAACGATACGACAAGGAAATTGCTCCCGCATTAGCAAAAGATATCGGTCTGAAGAATCCAATGCAGGTTCCTCGGCTAGAGAAGATCGTCGTTAATGTAGGAGTAGGCGAAGCGCTCGATAATGCAAAGGCATTGGATGCTACGATCGAGGATATCCAAATAATTACTGGACAGAAACCAGTAGTGACCAAAGCGCGCAGAAGCATTGCCAATTTTAAGCTCCGCGAAGGGCGGTCAATTGGAGTCAAGGTGACTCTACGGCGCTATCGTATGTGGTCATTCCTTGATCGGCTGGTTAATGTGGCTTTACCGCGAACACGAGATTTTCGAGGCGTTTCGCCAAACAGCTTTGACGGTCGGGGAAACTATACACTGGGCGTAAGTGAGCAGCTGATTTTCCCAGAGATTGCCTATGACAAGATTGATAAGATTCGAGGATTTGAGGTGACATTTGTAACCACGGCTCCTAACGATGAGCAAGGAAGACAATTGCTCCAATCGCTAGGTTTACCTTTTGGGAAAGGTGAACAATATGGCTAAAACGTGTATGCCGATCAGGGAGACTAGACGTAAATATAAAACCAGGGTGCGCAATCGATGCAAACGGTGCGGGCGGCCGCGCGGGTATTATCGTCGTTTCGGGTTGTGCCGTATATTTCTTCGGGAGCTTGCTTTAGAAGGCAAGATTCCGGGGCTAGTGAAATCATCCTGGTAGAACGGATGATGGAGTAATTACCATGACGATTTCAGATCCGATTGCTGATATGTTGACACGAATGCGCAATGCTCTTATGGTCGAGCATGCAAAAGTAGTTATTCCGAGCTCGAGAATAAAAGTTGCGATCGCCAAAATATTAAAGGATGAAGGCTACATCGCTAATTATTCTGAGAGGTCGGGAGATAACTCTTCTCGTCAGGTGTTGCGAATTCAATTGAAGTATGTAGGCGAGCGACGCTCGCGTCGTCCGGTGATTTCAGGCCTTGAACGAGTTAGCAAGCCTGGATGCCGGGTATATGCTGGCAAGCGAGAGATTCCATGGGTGCGATCAGGGATTGGTATAACCATTCTATCCACACCTAAAGGCGTTATGACTGGACAACGCGCCCGGCAGCTTGGCGTAGGCGGAGAAATCCTTTGCAAGGTTTGGTAGCAAAGTCGGATATATGGGGTTGGAATCTGGCGACCCCGCCAGCCGGCTGAAAAGAGGAGGCAGGTGTGTCGAGAATAGGACTCATGCCCGTGCCGATCCCGGAGGGTGTGCAAGCAGAAGTGAAAGGGACGACTGTACGGGTTAAAGGCCCAAAGGGAGAGTTGGAACGCGAATTCCGGCCGGAATTATCGATTAAATATGAAGACGGAAAAATATTCGTTCAGCGTTCGTCGGACGCTCCCAATGTGAGAGCGCTGCATGGTTTGACGCGGGCGTTGATCAACAACATGGTAATTGGTGTTAGCCAGGGATTTGAGAAGGTGCTCGAAGTGCAAGGTGTTGGGTATCGGCCGGAAATGAAAGGCAAGGATCTAATACTGCACGTTGGTTTCTCTCATCTTGTAAGCATATCCCCGCCTGAAGGGATCGCTTTTGAAGTTGAAGATCGCGCCCGGCTCATTAGGGTGCGTGGCAATGATAAGCAGACTGTGGGCCAGGTGGCAGCAGAGATCCGCGGGGTACGTCCTCCGGAGCCTTATAAGGGCAAAGGCATTCGTTATCAAGGCGAGTATGTGCGGCGAAAGGCCGGCAAAGCCGGCAAGGTGGATTAGTTATGGCAAAAAAGTCACGAGAATATATGCGCCGGCGCAGGCATATACGAGTGCGACAAAAAGTGGTCGGCACAAAAAAGACGCCGCGTTTGAATGTATTTCGGAGCATGAATCAAATTTATGTGCAGGTGATTGACGATAGCGCGGGCAGGACATTAGCTGCAACGTCGACCCTCGATTCCGAGGCAAAGTCTCAATTGGATGGTTTAACCAAGACCGAGCAAGCGCGTATCGTAGGCCAGGTAATTGCCAAACGTGCCATGGAAAAAGGAATTAAGCAAGTCGTGTTTGATCGGGGCGGCTACCGCTATCATGGAAGAGTGCGCGCCCTGGCGGAAGCGGCTCGCGAGATCGGTTTAAAGTTTTAGACTGGGTGGCAAAGTGACATGCCCAGGCGGAGAGTGGAAACGTGAGACGAAAATTCCAGGGTAAAACCGAAGAACGGGATGAGTTTGATGAACGCGTGATTGATATTGCGCGGGTTGCCAAAGTAGTAAAGGGCGGTCGGCGTTTTGCATTTCGGGTGACTGTCGTTGTGGGCGATAATAAAGGACGAGTAGGGCTGGGTATCGGAAAAGCACGCGGCGTGCCTGATGCGATTCGAAAGGCAGCCGATAAAGCCCGCAAGGATATGCAGGAAATCCCTCTCGTAGGAACGACGATTCCGCATGAACTAACCGTTAAACATAGCGGAGCAAAGATATTGTTGAAACCCGCATCGCCTGGCACCGGGGTTATCGCTGGCGGCGCAGTGCGCGCCGTGCTTGAAGCCGCCGGTGTGCGGGATATTCTTACTAAATCTTTAGGCAGCAGCAATGTGCTTAATATGGCAACAGCTACTATGAAAGGACTCCGACAAATGACCTGGATTGATAAAGAGGCAGCCAATCGAGGTAAAGATGTTAGAGAGCTAATGCCTTTCTGGGAGCGAAAGCCCAATGGCTAAGATTTCGAAAAAATCCAAAAAGATAATACGCATTAGACTGATTCGTAGCCCGATTGGCTACTCGGATAGACAAAAGCGGACCGTTAAGGCTCTTGGTCTTCACAGGATGAATCAGACTGTAGAGAAGCCGGATAGCCCGGCGGTGCGTGGTATGATCGCCAAGGTGAGTCATTTGGTGAGGGTGGAGGAGTAAGAAGATTATGGAACTGCATGATCTAAAGCCCAGACCGGGCGCAGTAAGACGCCGCAAAAGAGTAGGTCGTGGCATCTCAGCTGGCCAGGGTAAGACGGCCGGAAGAGGTACTAAGGGCCAAGGAGCACGCGCTGGATCCGGAGGCAATCTTTATAGGCAAGGCGGCAATTTGCCATTCTTTCGTCGACTGCCAGTCAAGCGAGGTTTTACCAACATTAATCGGATCGAGTGGCAAGCGGTTAATCTTGATAGCCTGGGCAAAAAGTTTAGGGCAAATGCCAAAGTGACGCCAGAGACCCTGGCTAAAGTTGGCTTGGTAAAAAGCCTACGCAAGCCGGTGGTGCTTCTCGGGCGGGGTGAGCTATCGAAGCCTTTAAAAGTTAAGGTTCATCGTATTAGCAAGAGCGCTAAAGCCAAACTTGAAGCGGCAGGCGGCTCGATTGAATTGATTAAGGCGTGAAATTGCGTCGATTGGCGGAAAGGAGCTATTTATGAAGAGATCGGCCTGGCGGTTTTTATTTATCTCTGCAGATATTCGCAACAGGTTGCTGATCTCCTTAGCTCTACTGGTGGTTTATCGATTCGCAGCCCATGTTCCGGTGCCCGGAGCGGATAGGCAAGCTATCGCCGAGATCTTTTCCGGTGGGGGGGCGGGGACTACGATCTTCAGCCTGCTTGACTTGCTCTCAGGCGGTACAGTATCTAACTTCTCTGTATTAGCCATGGGAGTTTATCCCTATATCACTGCTCAAATCATCCTCCAATTGTTGGTGCCAATAATCCCCTCGCTTCAGAAAAAGATGGAAGAAGATCCGCGTGAGGGCCGCAAGTGGATGGAGAAGTGGACATACTTTCTTGCGGTTCCAATGGCGGCAATGACGGCTTTGGGGCAGATTCGTCTATTTCAGCAATTTGCGGGCCGTCCTATATTGGCAGAACCGATTGGTTTTAATGTGCCAACACTCACGATCATTGCGACAATGACGGCAGGAACGATGTTTGCTATCTGGTTGGGTGAATTAATTTCAGAGCATGGTATCCGAAACCAGGGTTTATCGTTGATTATTTTCTCCGGTATTGTTTCGCGGATGCCGGTCAACTTTGGGAGTCTGTTGAGCGATGAACAAACCCGGGTTCAATTGATAATTTTGTCGCTGATCATTACCGTGTTCACGATCTTTGCAATTGTGGTTGTACAGGAGGGACGCCGGAATATGCCGGTGATGTATCCGGGTCGACGAATGGGCAACCGGATGTCAATGCCAGTAAGGGGAACTCTCCCGTTAATGGTCAATATGGCCGGCATGATCCCAATAATCTTCGCTCAATCAATCCTGACTTTTCCGGCGGTGGTTGCACAGTTCTTTATTGCGTCGGACAATGAGACAATTAAAAATATTGCTATATGGAGCCAAGCAACTTTCAGTGGCGGAAATAATACTTACTGGATTCTATATTTTCTTATGGTGGTATTGTTTACATTCTTCTACACCGATGTCCTTTTCGAGCAACAGAACTATGGGGAAAACTTGAAGCGTTCTGGAGCGCAGATTCCAGGCGTTACCAAGGGCGCTCCTACGCAGCGCTATCTAACCAAGGTTCTTCGCCGAATTACGTTCCCTGGCGCGTTATTTTTGGGTTTTGTAGCCGTGATGCCTTGGGCAATAAGCCTGATTATTCCTATGGGCAGCGCACAATCTAGTATTATGCTTGTCTCTTCTGTCGGTCTGCTGATCGTTGTAGGTGTAGTGCGAGATGTATATCGCTCTATCGAAGCTGAGCTAAAACTACGGGGCTATGATCAGGCAGTTTTACTGCGCTAAGGATGGGGATATGCCGGTCTACTATTTAATGCTTGGAGCGCCAGGCGCAGGCAAGGGAACTCAAGCGAAAAGATTAAGCGATAAGATCAAACTGGCCCATATCTCCAGTGGTGATATATTTCGAGACCACTTGAAGCGGGATACCGAGCTCGGCAAGTTGGCAAGGGGCTTTATGTCACGCGGCGAGTTAGTGCCGGATGATATCACGATTGCTATGATACGTGAGCGACTTTTACAGTCCGATTGTGCAGACGGGGCTGTTCTGGATGGCTTTCCCCGCACGCCGGCTCAAGCAAAACATTTGGAAACTCTTATAGCTGAACTAAATGGACGGGTTGCAAAGGCGATTTATATAAGAGTTGCAAAAGAGACCCTGATCAAGCGTCTTTCAGGGCGCTGGATGTGCCGATTGCATGGACATGTTTATCACGACATCCATAATCCGCCTAAGACGCCAGGCGTATGTGATATTGATGGATCTGAACTTTATCAACGCGATGATGATAAAGCCGAAACAGTTGCTCATCGCATTAATGTCTACTTGGAGCAAACTGCGCCATTAATTGATTATTATCGCGATCGGAACTATTTAATAGAAATTAATGGCGAGCAATCTATTGACGCGGTAAGCTCAGACTTGTTAGCAAAGTTAAAACAGGGATAGGCTGCATGAATCTGCGTCGAGGCATTGAGCTTAAAAGCAATAGTGAATTGGCCATTATGCGCGAGGCGGGAAAAATTAACGCGCTTGCTCTCTTAGCAGCGGTATCAGTTGCAGACGCGGGAGTGCCAACCGCAGATATTGATGCAGCAGCGGCAGAAGTATTACATAAACATGGCGCAAAGCCGGCATTCCTAGGTTATCCGGGACCGTATCCTTACCCTGCGGTAACGAATATCTCGATAAATGATGAGCTGGTGCATGGAATCCCAGGAAAGCGCCGGATTAAACAGGGTGATTTAGTCAGCATCGATTGCGGAAATGTGTTTGAGGGTTTTGTTGCCGACTCGGCGCTGACAATCGGGATTGGTGAAATCTCGACTGAGGCTCAAAAATTAATGGATGTAACTTTGGACTCGCTTTTCGCGGGAATTGAGAAGATGGTTCCCGAGAATAAGAGCGGGGATGTCTCGAGTGCGATCCAAACCATGGTTGAGAAGCATGGCTTCAACGTAGTTCGCGAATACACCGGGCACGGCGTTGGGCGCCACATGCACGAAGACCCGCAAATCCCCAATTATGGGGTAGCGGGCAAAGGTGTGCATCTGCGGGTTGGTATGACCATTGCTTTGGAGCCGATGGTGCTGTCGGGCAATCCGGAGACGAAAATCAAGGACGATCAATGGACAGTCGCTTCTATGGACGGAAAGCTGACGGCTCATTATGAACATAGCATTGCTATTACGCCTGAAGGGCCAAAAGTGCTAACTGCGCTGGATCACAATCTAGACCTGGGGAGCACATTCCGGTATAATAATTACTTTGCGGGTAAGCGCTAGCTTGCCGGGAAACAGAAGGAGTATAAGGTTATGAAAGTATCATCTTCAGTGCGTAAGCGCTGTCCAAAATGTAAGGTTGTGCGCCGACGCGGGCGCGTATATATAATTTGTGAAAATCCTCGCCATAAGCAACGACAAGGGTAGTGATGATGGCACGTATAGAAGGTATTGACTTACCGCGTGATAAGCGAATCGAAATCGGCCTAACCTATATCCATGGTATTGGCCGTACTAAGTCTCGTGATGTACTGGTGGAAACTGGAGTCGATCCGTCAACGCGGGTTAAGGATTTAACCGAAGATCAGATTACGGCGATGCGGGATTATATTTCCAAAAACCTGACGGTTGAAGGTAATCTAAGGCGTGAAGTGCAGATGAACATCAAGCGA
>DAOVFE010000396.1 GCA_030673085.1 Anaerolineales bacterium
TACGCATAGCGCTGATAATCGTCGGCCCGAGATCTATAATCATCTGCATGGAGGTCGCCACCATCGGCGCAAGTTCTTTCCCGAATGCGATCATTATATTTTTTACTGTGGCGTCATAGGTAGCAGAGATTCCCTCCATCGATTTTTCCCAATCATTAAATGCTTTTTTTGCGAGCCCTGTCTTATCCTTCATATCGTCGAGGCGCTGGCTATAACCCTCCATATCGTTGCCTAATAAAGCCAGCATACCGCCGACAGCCTCTGCGCTTCCCATCAGTTTTGTCAGCTCTGCGGCATTACCACCGGACTCCTTCGCAATGAGCTTGAGGACGCCCTCAAAGCCCATGCCCGCAATGGCCTTCTGCGCTCCGCCATACTCTCTAAGCAATTTTGTCATGGTTTCAGACGGCGCCATAAGAGATGTTAAAACGGCTTTATATTGCGTTGCAGCGTTGGAGGTGTTGCCGGACAGGAGAGTAACCTGGGCAAACGAAGCGCCAAGCTCATCTTGAGCAATGCCAAGCGCGGCGGATTTTCCGGCTAATTCGCCGATGTAGGGCATTATCTCTTTGAGCGTTGTTTTTCCTGAAGCTTCGATCTGGAACATCAGATCAGCGGCTTCGCTTGCGCCTTTTATCTTGTCGCCATAAGCTTCCATCAATGCCGTAATACCTGTAACGGTATCGGCAGATTCTATATGAGCGGCTTTCGCGGCTTTTACCGATTCGGTCAGGGTATCCATTGCAGCCACAGGCTCTGTCACGCCTGCGGATATGACATTATAATATGCCTTGGTTAATTCGGTTGCGTCGCCATATTTGGGGGGGATCGAACCGATTTTGCTCTTGATGGATTCGGCAGTTTCATCGGTGATCTTCCCCATATCTGTGAGCGCGGTATTATATTCCTTATAAGCTTCTGACGAGGCATCCGCAAACTGTTTAAGAGCGTATGCCGTGGCCGCCAAAGCGGCGGTTCCTGCAAGGGCATAGCCTTTCCAGTGCGCCTTCATGTGATCTGCCGAGGCTTTCCAGGCTCGATCCATTTTGCCCGCCTGGGTGGTACCGGCTTTAGCGTGTGTTTCTACTTTGCCGAGCGCCTTTTCAGCGTTGCCACCGAATCTTTTTACGACAGGAGTGCCTTTATCATCAACGGTAATTTCTAATCTTAAAGCATCAGCCATTCTTTTTCCGTATTATCCTGGGAATCATTCGTATGAGTCGCCTGCGGGCTTCGGGCCGCTGTTTCTCTGGTACCTCGTAGGTTTTGAGATAAAAATCGATAAGCCAGCATCCGGCCATCCGGTAAAACATATCACGTTCATCAAATTTTGCTCCGCTCTCCAGATCAGGGAATATATGCTTGAAAATGAACCATAGACCCTGATTCTCTTTGTTTAGCTTGAATACTTCGCCCCGCGGACATTCATCGACTATCTCGATGCCGGGACAGGCCGGTCTGAATCCATCTGCCTGCATTTTCCGGCAGACACCGCAGGTCATTTTCGCTTCCGCGAGCTGCCACCGGGCGAAGTCAATTAGTTTTTTATTTCCGCTTCCTTTTTATGCGTGCGATTAAGCGCCTTCGCAATGACAAACTCACTCATCTTTTCGCCGTCTACTTCACCCAGCCCAAAATCGAAGATCTTTCTTTTCACCTCTGGGGTGCAGGGCAGGGGTTTATTATCCGCTCCAACAATATCCCAGGACTCAAGCGACTCGTTAAATATCTTGAAGTTATTTTCGCCCGTGAGGATAAGCACGCCGTCTCTCAGGCCTGCATCTGATTTTGATAATGGGAACGGTTTGATCATTAATTTAGAGCCACCGAAGTCCTCTTCCTTGGCCTCGTAATTAGCAGTCTTAATATCTATTTTCATTTAGTGCTCCTTGTTTTTTTTGGTTGCGGCTGCTGGCGGGATGAACCCGCCCCTACTGCCTGACGGGGGTGAACCCGTCCCTACGCATTTGCCTTAAAACTAATCATGCCGTGGACCTGGAAGCCGATTGCTTCCTTTACCACGTCGCCGGTGGGTGCGTTTACGTTCCAGCTATTAAATGTCACCCAGGCAATTGTGTGATCTCCGGTCTGGTCCTGGTCAGGGTCGTAATTAAATAGCTCCAAGAGGAAATACTTCTGGCTGTTGTCGATATTATCC
>DAOVFE010000423.1 GCA_030673085.1 Anaerolineales bacterium
CAAAAGCGTTGCCTACTGACAAATAATATCGCGTTTAAACGCTTTCCGAAATAGAGCACCTTGAACCCATGCGCTCGAAACCGCCAATTCGCTGTCTGCATAAGTGGGTAAAATGAAAATCGGATCAGGGTTCTCACAAGGCAAAGCCTAAGCCTTAGCTTATGTCTGAGTCGGGAGCCAAGGCTCTAGAGAGGATATTGGATCCTTAGTCCTTCCTCCCCATATTAATGCCATAAAAATGCAAAGCCTATTCTTCTGAAATGACTTTCCTTGCCTGCTATCCTGATCTTATGAATAGATCGAGACCCAGAGGATTGTCAAGCATTCGAAGAGAGGGTGTTGAAGAAGAGAGATCATTTGTTGATGTATTAGCAAATATGGGGTGAGAGCAAGGTTCCCACCCCTTATTTACCATGCCCTTTTGTAATCAAATATATTTTTCGACTGCCTCAAGAACCACAGAAATAACTGCAAATAGATCCAAGCCAGTATTCAGACTATTTTGCTGAAGGCCCAAGATCAAATACTTGCCACGTACCCCTATCGCAGATCTTGAATGTCAAGCGCTTCCAGTGTGAGGGAAGCCGCGGCCGAGCAACGTATTCATCCCCCTTATGATACAAGCCGGCAAAACCAAAGACAACTGCCTGCCATAATCCGCCGGCCGAAGCGCCATGTATCCCATCTACTGCATTCCCCCGGATATCAGTCAGGTCGGCGCGCGCTCCATACATAAAATACTCATAGCCGACATCGGGCAACCCTACCTCACATGCCGCCCAGGCTTGTATGGCTGGCCCTAAGGATGACCCATAGGCGTAATCTGTGATCGGCGCATATTTTTCCCAGTTAGCCTTCCAGCCGTGCGCCGAGTATTCCTCAGGAAAAAGACAGAACAGCATTAGCACGTCTGGCTGCTTAATGACTTGGTATTCATTCACTTCCTTAAGCCCCAGGATTTGATCCATTCCTCGCCTGCGCCCATTGTATTCCAAGAGATCCACTGCCTTCCGGTTAAAGAATCTCTCATATTGCTCAATTATGCCCTTCTCATCAGGCTCGGGAACTTTGATGTGCTCGATTACCTGCCGCCAATGGGATAATCTAGTTGAAGTCAGGTCAAGTTGGATTTTCAATTTTTGAGCTATATCTGTATTAGCTTTCTTCAACCAGATCAGCAGCTCAAGTGCGGCCTGCATGTTCCACTTTATCATGTAGTTGGTATAAAAGTTGTTATCAACATTTACATGGTACTCATCCGGGCCGATAATTCCTCTCAGTACATACTGATCTCCCTCCCGCTCCACTCTGCTTCCCCAGAACTTGGCGGTTGAAAAGACGATCTCGGCGCCATAGTCAAACATAAAGCTATCATCGCCGGTTATGCGCCAATACTGAATGATGGCATAGGCGATATCAGCCGAGATGTGCAGTTGCTGATCACCGGTAAGTATACGTTGTAGTTTTCTGCAATCATCAGGTAAGGGCAGGTAGTGTGGGGTCACATCCTCCCCGGCGGCTCCGCTCTCCCAGGGAAATTGAGCCCCTTCAAAACCGCCTTCTGCGGCATAGCATCGCGCCGCAGGAAGGCCATGCCAACGATATATGAGCAGGTTGCGGGCAATCGCAGGTTGGGTGAAGCTAAAGAACGGTAGGATGAAGATCTCCATATCCCAGAACACATGGCCGCGATAGCCCAATCCGCTGAGAGTTCTAGCCCCAATGCTCACCCGATCGTCCTCTTCCGAAGCAGCAATGCGCAGTTGGAAAAGCGCATGACGGAGGGCAATCTGGGCCTCGTCATCGCCTTCGATAGCTACATCCGAATCATCCCAAAAGGTTCCCCAGGCCTCCAGATTATCACATAGGAGATCATCGAAAGGACATTCTAGAGCT
>DAOVFE010000022.1 GCA_030673085.1 Anaerolineales bacterium
CGTCTCGCTCTTCTCCTATTCGCAGGTTTCTCTCGGCATGGCCAGCGCCCGGCGTATTCTCGAATTGATCAATCGAAAAACCAAATTAGATCGAAATCCAAGCGGTTACCACGGCTCAATGCGCGGCGAGATTGAATTTCAGAATGCAACCTTTGGCTATCTTGAAGGTGAAAACCAACTCGAATCTATATCCTTCCACCTTAAACCGGGAAAAACCATCGCCATCGTTGGACAGACTGGGGCCGGAAAAACCACCCTGGCCCGCTTAATCAACCGCTCATACGACACCAACGCCGGCCGGGTCCTCGTCGATGGAATAGATGTTCGCGATTGGGATCTGGAATCACTACGGCGAAGCATCTCGATCATCGAGCAGGATATTTTCCTTTTTGCACGCACGATTGCTGAAAACATCGCCTTTGGTCATCCCAAGGCCACCATAGCTGAGATTGAAGCCGCAGCACGTGCAGCCCAGGCTCACGATTTCATCACTCGCCTGCCAGCCGGTTATAAGACCATCGTCGGCGAGAGAGGCGTCACTCTATCCGGTGGCCAGCGTCAACGATTGGCTCTGGCCCGAGCTTTCCTTACTAACCCACTCATCCTGATCCTCGACGATGCCACCAGCTCGATCGACAGCGCCACCGAGGATAAGATTCAACGCGCCATTTTCCGGGCTGCCCAAGGCAGGACGACGCTGATCATCACCCACCGGCTCTCACAGATCCGCTGGGCAGATTTAATCCTGGTTCTGCGCCAGGGCCATATCGCCGCTCAAGGCACTCATGAGGAACTTATCAGGCAATCAAAATCATATCGCCGAATCTTCGCCCGTTTAGGAGACGACTGAGAGATGGGATTCTTCGCCGGACTTTCAGCCGAAGCTTATGATCGAACCTACAGCGACCGCCAGCTAGCCCAGAGGATGTGGAAATATTTCCGGCCGCATACACATCAATTGATACTGATCTCTCTGGCAATTGCCATCAATAGCGCCACGGGCGCAGCTACCCCAATCCTGGTCTCCCGAGGGGTGGATTATCTCGCCGCGGCTGATGCGTCTCAATGGATGTATTTCATTGCCGGAGCCCTTTTCCTGCTCGGAATACTTGGCTGGATAAGCAACTGGATCCGTCGCCGCCTCACTGTCCGAACAATAGGCGATGTGATGCTCACACTGCGCGAGGATGCTTTCCGTACTACTATCGAACACGATCTTTCCTTTTTCGATGAATTCGCCTCTGGCCGGATCATCAGCCGGATCACCTCAGACACACAGGACTTCGCCAAGATTGTTATTTTGTTGTCGGATCTTTTCAATCAGGTCATTCAGGCTGGAATATTGCTCTTCGTCCTGCTGAAAATAGATATACACTTGACCCTATTGCTACTGGCGATTTTGCCATTTGTATTCTGCGTTGCGCTACTTTATCGCCGTCTAGCGCGTAAAGTCATCCGCCGTGGAATGCGGGTAATGGCGAATGTGAATGCCTTAATCAAAGAAGCCGTCACCGGTATTGCGGTGGCTAAAAATTTCCGCCAGGAAGCGACGATTTACTCTGAATTCGAATCGGTCAACCGTCAATCCTACCAGGTCAACCTCCATCGAGGCTTGACCATGTCTTTGATATATCCTATGCTGAATGCCCTCGGCGGAATCGCTATTGCCATTCTAGTTTACGCCGGCGGATTAGGCGCGGCAGCCGGCGCTATAACCGCCGGCGCCTGGTACCTTTTTATCAATAGCCTCAACCGTTTTTGGGGTCCCGTGCAGTATCTTTCTGCTTTCTGGAGCCAAGTCCAGGAGGGCCTCTCGGCCGCTGAGCGTGTTTTTGCCTTGATCGACATTGAGCAGGCCGTCATCCAGCGGGCTCATAATCACGCCCCCAAGCTGCACGGCGAAATTGCCTTCGAGCACCTTGATTTTCACTATCTGCCAAACGAACCGATTTTGCACGATTTTAACTTGATAGTTAACGCTGGCGAGAACTTGGCGCTGGTTGGCCATACCGGCGCTGGCAAATCAACCATCGCTAGGCTGATCGCCCGATTTTACGAGTTCCAGGTTGGAAAACTGACGATCGACGGCATGGACATCCGCACGTTTGACCTGCCTGAATACCGCCAGCAGCTCGGGATCGTCTCCCAGGTTCCCTTTCTTTTCTCGGGGACAGTAGCCGAGAACATCCGCTATGCCAGCAATGAGATTAGCGATCAGCAAATAGAAAATCTAGCCAGACGGATAGGCGAAGGCGAATGGTTGGCAAATCTGCCTGACGGACTACAGACACAGGTCGGCGAACGCGGCGCCCAACTTTCGATGGGCCAACGCCAATTAGTGGCCCTTATGCGCGTCCTCGTTCAGCGTCCGGCGATCTTCATTCTGGATGAAGCTACCGCCAGCATTGATCCGTTCACCGAAACCCAGATCCAGGAAGCGCTCGAACTGATCCTCGGCCAGACAACTTCGATCTTGATCGCTCACCGGCTTTCAACTATCAAGGCTGCAGACCGGATCATTGTTCTCAAACAAGGACAAATTATTGAAGTTGGCAATCACACAAGTCTGATGGCCCAGGGCGGGCATTATGCCACCCTCTACAATACCTACTTCCGCCATCAGTCGCTTGAGTATATCGAAAAAGCCCGCCGTGCAGCGTTGAATGAATGAGTTGAGTCTACTGGAAAAAGCAGCCAACATCATTAAAAACACTTTCTCGCATTTTGGCTTTTTTCAGTGTAATCATATATATGACAGGGTTAATAGCCTATTTATAGCCAAAAGCTCTGATTATTATCCAGTGCAAGCCGCAGTTACAGTCTCAGTGATTGAATGGATTTATCAACTCCATTTCCCCTTGGTATATCCTTTAGAGCGATTCATGCAGTTAATTTGATTTAGCTTGCTCTATATGGGGTATTGAAAAAGAGGAATCATGGGAAAAAGCCAGGAAACCCAACAGCTTGCTATGGAGATGAGCGGAAAGTGGGGGTTTGGGGGATACCGCCCCCATTATGGCTTTTTCCTTAGAAGAAGGGGCTGTCCCAAAAAGCAGGTAGGTGGGGAGCTGGTCCAATTGCACTGAGTAAATTTGTCGCGAAATAGGGAGTTTATTCTTGTTTATAATAGAATCTGGCTCATTGATGGGGATGAGGATCGCGATTTTCGACTTTTCAGACAGCCCCTTCTTCACTTGCCGAAAGGGACACGCTTTTATGGGTAAATATGTTTTTCAACACCTTCTCTATAAGCAGTTTCTTTCTTTAGAAGAAAAGTGATAATATCAAGATCGTGCTTGAATGTATCATAGACCAAATGCCGGATAAGTTTTCATTTACATAGAGCAAACCAAGAATAGGCCATGCGATTCAGGAGCGACTCATGTCTCCCAAAGCGGTTTTTTCTCGAAGTTTAATCCTCTTCGTCTTCATCGGATCAGCATGCACACCCTCCCTGACCGATTTAAGTTCTGCCACAGTTACGCCAGTAGCGAAGAAGCCAACCGTCGAGCACTCGCCCATTCTCCCTAGCACTGCATCAACCAAAATCGCCCTGGCTACACTCGTTGTTGAGACACCTACTCCTACGATGAGCGCTCTGCAGCCTGATAATGCAATACCCCTTTTCAACCCGGGTCATTCGGTGGCCTTCACCGAAATCCACATGGTCGACGCTGGGCAAGGCTGGGCAATCGCGCATGGAGATTTGGCCGATCACATCCTTCGAACCGAAGATGGGGGCAACTCCTGGCAGGATATCATGCCGCCTGAAGCCGTTCCAACCCAAGAAAAAATATACAAGCAAGCCAGCGCAGCCTTTATGAATGCTAAAACTGCGTTTGTCGCCTATTCTGACTCAACTATGGTGTGGCGGACAAAAGATGGGGGTCTCTCCTGGCAGTCAAGTCCAACAGAATTTGAGGCCGGCATGGGGACTATGATACTTTTCATAGACAAAGACCATGGGTGGCTTATGAAGTTCCTAGATGCGGGCATGTCCCACGTATACACGGCGCTTTTCAGCACCAGCGACGGAGGAGACCACTGGCTAAAATTGCTCGACCCATATAGCGATGTCGACATACAGAGTTTCGATAAGACCGGGTTGTCCTTCGCAGATTCCCAAACCGGTTGGCTCTCACGCGACGCATGGGGCGTGATGGATGGGGCATTTATCGATTGGACCTACGACGGCGGCGTTACATGGGAATCGCAGCAGCTTCCTCCCCCCATCAATGATCTCGACCTTTTTAAGGATAAACGCTGCGGCGTCTATTTTCCCAGCCTGTCATCACCGACAGTTGGAAACTTCGTCTTGCAATGCGTTGGCTACGAAGCCGGCAAGGAATTTTTCTATAATTACATTTACCTAACCTCCGATGGCGGCAAGACCTGGGAAACCTATCCCTATCCTGGAGGCGATTTGCATTTTATTGATAAGAATGTTGCCTGGGCTATCAGCCAAGAGCTAAACCAATCGCTGGATGGCGGTCGAACCTGGACAAAAATCAAGACGGTGAAATGGGATGGACAATTCAGCTTCGTGAACACCAGCCTCGCCTGGGCAGTCGCCGTATCCGGGGATGAAATCGCTCTGGTTAAAACAACCAATGGCTGCCATACATTCGACCAACTCAATCCACAGATCATAGCATCCGAAGCTCCCTCAAGTGGATCGTAATTTAACGGTGAGCCCTCTGCCACAATTTGCAACGTTTCAGAATAAATTGCTTTCATCTCCAACCGAGCCTACCCTTAGCGCTATATATCTGATATTTATTTAATGGGTCCATTGAAAAAATCAGCCAGCGGTAGGAAAAGGGGAGTATGTATGAGGTGTGGGCTTCGCCAACATCCCTTAAATGCCATCTCCTTTCTCGTATTTGGACTTTTTCAGGGCAATCTTTAATGAATGAAACTTTTCGTACAAATCCCTGGATTAGGCAAGGCTTTCGTAATATAAACAACCTCATCAGGAGCAAGACTTGAGTTACCAGGATATGATCTTAATCCACGCGCCCAGCGTCTATGATTTTCGCCGCAAATCCATTCTTTATGGACCTATCAGCGATCTTGTGCCCTCGACGCCAATATTCGAGATGTACCCTATCGGCTTCACTACTATAGCTGAACATCTGGAACGCAATGGCCTTCGCGTCCGTATAGTCAACTTGGCCCTGCGCATGCTTCAGGATCGTGAGTTTGATGCCGAAGCCAGCATTTCCCGGATGGACGCAGCCGTCTTCGGGATTGATCTTCATTGGCTTCCTCATGCCCATGGAGCGCTTGAAATTGCCCGCATTATCAAGCAGCACCATCCTGATCGGCCTACTCTTCTAGGTGGATTCTCATCGACCTATTATCACCGTGAACGTGCCGAGCGACCTGAAGTTGACTTTGTGATCCGCGGCGATTCTACCGAAGGGCCCAGCCTGGATCTGGTCCGCTACATCCGCACCGGCGGGAAAATCCGGCCGCGGGTTGGATCGCCCGATGAACGCAAGCTTGCGGCTATTCCGAACCTTGTATGGAAAGATTCTAAGCTACAAACTCACATAAATCCCCTCAGCTATTGCCCCTCCAATCTTGATGGACTACTGCTGGACTATAGCTATGTGCTCAAATCCGTCGCCCGCTATCGGCAACTGGCCGATTTTATCCCCTTCCGTAATTGGATTCGTTATCCGATCACTGCGGCCTTAAGCGTGCGTGGCTGCAAATATAATTGTGTCTCCTGCGGTGGGTCCGCTTATGCTTACCAAAAAATTCATGGGCGCCAGCAACCGGCTTTTCGCCGGCCAGAAGACCTGGCGAATGATATTCGACGCATTTCCAGGTTCAGCCGGGGGCCAATCTTTGTGCTGGGCGACATCCGCCAAGCCGGAAACGATTATGTCGATCATTTCCTAGACTCAATTGCAGGCTATAAGGGGCCAGTGTTTCTCGAACTATTTGATGCCGCCCGGCCTGAATTTTTTAAGCGCGTCGCTCGCTCTCTGCCTAATTTCACTATCGAGATTTCGCTTGAATCTCACGACGATCGGGTTCGCAGAGCCTTTGGTCGCCCTTATAGCACTGAAGCTATAGAGAGGACTATCGCCATCGCGCTCAACGCCGGCTGTAAGAGACTCGATCTGTTCTTCATGGTGGGGCTACCTATGCAGACCTACGACTCGGTCATGCAGACGGTCGAATATTGTGAAAAATTGCTGAGCCGCCATACATCCCACAGCGACACCCGCCTTACTCCCTTCATTTCGCCCCTGGCTCCATTTCTGGATCCGGGAAGCCGGGCCTTTGAAGAACCAGAACGCTATGGGTATTACCTCTTCCAGCACACACTGGAAGACCATCGCCAGGCTCTTTTATCTCCCAGTTGGAAATATGCGCTGAACTACGAAACGAAATGGATGGACCGTAACACGATCGTAGCATCGACGTATGAAGCTGCCCGCAGGCTAAATATTCTCAAGGCAAAATATGGTTTGGTCAGTCATAAAATCGCGGCCGCGACAGATAAACGGATCGCTCGAGCGGTTGCATTGAGCCAAGATATCGATCAGATTATGCAGCTTGGCGATCTTGCGGAAAGAAAGGCGCGATTGCAGGATCTTAAGAGTCGAATAGAAAAATCAAGTCTGAGCACGGTATGTGATAAGCGGGAATTAGAGCTTCCGATACACGGAAGCCGGATCAAGTGGTTATCCTCGGCCCGAGTTGTCGTCCAAGAACTCTGGCAAGAATGTTGCCGCCGTTAAATATCACTCAAAGCCATCTGCTAAAATCATATGTCTAGCGCTGAACCGAATCGCTGCCGAAAGTAAAATTGAATCTTTCCATCATCGATAATTATCTGATGCGATATACTATTGATCTCGCGTCATACAGAGCTATGAAAACCACCGGTCTAACAGTGCTCAATTTCACGAGCCTTTTATTCGGGTTGGAAGATGACAATAGAGGAAAGCGGTTTTCATATATCATTAGAAGGAGCGAACCATGGCAAATGTATCTTCCCGTTTCGGTATAGGCACATTAGTCAATCACATTGGTGAAGGCAAGAATCCGTATCATGCCCACATCAGTCCAATTTACCAGACCTCAACCTTTAGTTTTCCCGATGTAGCAACTGGCGCTGCCATAATTGAAGGCCAACAAGCCGGTTATGTTTATAGCCGTAGCAGAAACCCCAACGCAGACCAACTTGCTCAAAAAATCGCCTATCTAGAGGCTCTTGACCTGCTTAGAAATGATCCCCAGGCAGAAGCCGAAGATATTGTTGCCGGCAAAACTTTCGCCTCCGGTATGGCAGCAATATCAACTGCGATCGTGGCCCGCGCCAGAGCCGGCGAAACAATCCTGGTACAGAAATCTATTTATGGCGGCACTTTCGGATTCATGAATAATATTGCTCCACGAATAGGACTCAACGTCATTTGGGTCGACGGGAGCTCAATGGATGCATGGCAGGAAGCATTCGACCATCATCCAAGCGTTGCCTTGGTTTTTGCCGAGACGCCGGCGAATCCTACCATGGCCATCGTTAATCTGCGACAAGTCACCGAACTGGCGCATCAGCATCATACCTGGCTAGCGGTTGACAATACCTTCGCCACTCCCTACTGCCAGCGTCCATTGAGTTTAGGAGCCGATATAGTCATCCACTCGACCACCAAATACATCTCCGGCCATGGCGTCGTCATCGGCGGGGCTGTAATCAGCACCCACCTTGATTACATGCGCCAAGACGTCTCCATGACCGCATCAAAATTTGGGGGGTCTCCCAGCCCATTTGATTCCTGGCTCACTAACCTCGGATTAAAGACATTTGAACTCCGCATGGAACGCCACTGCACGAATGCCGTTCAAATCGCCCGCTTCCTCGAAAGCCATCCCCGGGTTGAAAAAGTCTATTATCCCGGTCTGGAAAGCCATCTCGGCCATGATACTGCTCAAAAACAGATGACTGCCTATGGCGGAATGATTTCCTTCGAACTCAAGGACGGCTATCAAGCAGGGAAATTGCTGATGAATAATGTGCGCGTTGCTACCTTAGCAGTCAGCCTGGGTAACGTCGATACCCTTATCGAGCATCCGGCCAGCATGACCCACGGCCATGTCCCTCCAGAAGAACGGCGACAAATGGGACTTTCCGATGGTTTAGTACGGCTCTCAGTTGGCATTGAGAATGTCGAAGATTTAATAGACGATCTAGATTCGGCTCTCGGTCAGATCTGATCCGACATTCTGCGGTGAGATCAATCCTAAACGAAGTTTTTAATCTTAGCCCTATGACGTAGTATCCATGGCCCTAAGCAGGATTGCTAATCATTTCGAGCTGATTAGCAGCGTCTATTGAGTAATTTGAAGAGATGATGCTTGCATTGATTCTTGATACGTTGTACTATGGTATTAGCTCGGGCAACCGCTACCGACCTTAGCCAGGTATTGGCTTAAAAAACTAGGACCGCAAAATGCGGTCCAGGCTTGAGTGGAAACAAATAGGTAGAGGTTGCCCTATTTATTTGTACCGATATTATTACACACTTTTTTTATTAAATGCCCGATTGAAAGCCGGCTGTAAGTTAAGGAAAAGGGCCCTTTTGGCAACGAATCATGAAAATTTAGCCTTATAAATGCCATCTTAACGCCGCCAATCATAATCCAGCCTGAGCTTAGCCGTCAAATAACGACTATCAGGTTTTTTCCCAGACAATTTTGCGATAGATAATAACCGTTTCTCGCCAGTTTACAAACAATCATGATCATCTATAGAAATCTCGATTCTTAATAAGAATGTCCAACATTTAAATCGATCTACATAGCATTCGGGAGATAATTTATCGCGCCAGCCGCCATTATTTGCCTAGAGTCGGCATTTACATGTCCAAAATCCTTTGGATGCCTGACTATAGCTCTTAAAAGCTATCTAAAGGCCATTCTATGATGTAAAATCCACTTTGCCAAGACGGCTCACTTGTGCTAGATTAGGGGTATAAACCGTCATTATTTATGAGAGAGAAGTATGGGCTTTAGACCGTTGCTTGCCCTCCCAGATCAAATTATTACAGATCGCAAATGCTCAATTTGCGGCGCGGCAGCGCTCGGGGTTGTGCATGTTAAGGATCTTCCTGATTTTATCTTATGCTCTGATTGCGACTCTTCTTTCCTGGTCGCGACTGAAGATGCATATGTTATGTATGGCAAGATCCCCAATTCTTTCCCGGAAACGCAGCAACTTGCATTAGGCAAGTGGATGCTCGCCGAGGAAGTGAGCAAAATAGCTCTTGGCGAACGTTGGGCTAAAGAACCTCCAGCCGAAGTTGCGGTGATATCACCTGAGCCTGAATCTTTAGAACCTAAGTTTTCTGTGCCTCCGCACACTGAACCTGAACTCGCGCCAGAGTCGTCCGGCCCTTCACTTTCGGCGTTACTGAAGGAAGCTCCAATGCCCGTGCCTGAAGTGCTTCTGGAGAGCGAAGAAAGTAAGGATTCCACCCTTACTGCCCAACAAGAGCAGCAATCTATAAAACCGACTTTAGAAGTAGAACCCGCCCCGGTTTCTCCACCAAGAGCCGAAAAAGTAGCCAAACCGGCCAAGGCGGTTCCGGAGGAAGCAGCTAAGCCCGAGGAACGGGCCCAAATGCCAGTGGCGCCTGTTATGAAGACTATGGAGCCTGAACCGAACCGCCGTTATCGCATTATCATACGCGGACGAGAGATGCGTTTTCCAAATAAATTATGCGCTCATTGCTTATCTTCGCCGATCCAATCCTGGCTTGCAGTTTCTGCTACTATTCCAGGCGAAACTGAAGACCAAGCACGCGAGGTGACCAAATTTCGCGTCCCGCTATGCAGTGCTTGCCGCAAACGAGCGGCTGACCAAGGCGAGCCCGAAAAGAAAGCGCGCAAACAAGCAATCATGATTTCAGCCCTTGTCGCATTGGCTCTGGTGCTCATAGCTCTGGGTACCGGGCTAATTGCCGGTATGGAGAACCTTCTGCTCGCTGCTTTCCTGCTAATCATCCTTGCTGTGTTGGGCTTTGGAATTCCGGCATTAATCTTGCTCGCTCGTTGCAGTAATTATCCCCCACCGTCAGACGCTGTCTTTGTCCTCTCTACGTTATACATCCCACCTAGCTCGCCGGCGAATACCACAATTTTTGACTGGCGCAATCGCGGCTATGCCGAACTCTTCTATCGGGCAAACCGCATTCAATCGCTTGAACCGGTTCAAAATGTCGAAGATCAAGGCCCCCAAATCAGCCCCCCCGAAGAACAACTTGAAGCGGCAGGCGATAGCAAGCTTCCTGTTCCGCCCGATGCCAGCGCCGATGCTGATAAATGATTCTGGCAGCGCCTGTCCATCTATTAATAACGGCTGAAGTTAATCCTTTATCGATTGTAAATATGGAAACTTGACAAGAGACTTCACGTCTTTGCCAGAACGCGTCCTTATTAGAAATAGCGTTTAATCTGTCTGGACGATGATGTTGAAAAATGTATTTGGCCGTAAAAGTATATGTAGAATTGATGTGAGATTTAAGCTTCCGCTTCGCGCATACTGGATCATTGCAAGAAAACAGGATCCCCCATAATTTTTCCCTGGGGATTTTTTCCGCTAGACCAAATTATACTAATTGAACGATGGTCAACAATGCAAGCCGTTGGGTTTTTCAGCTATAAAGATATTCCTCCTTTTCACTGCTCTATATATGATGAGTCCCCCAAAAAAGCACCTCCGCGGGAAAAGGGATGTATATGAAGGAGTGCGGGCATTGCCTGCGCTCCCTCATATATGGATTATCTTCTTCCTTTGGCGGTTTTTTCAATAGACTCATATGCTCGATTTGTTATAATAACATTTTGTCGATTCATCTATTTGCCAGGTTGGTTATATGCCCCAGGATAAGATTGTTGTTGTCGGCGCTCGCGCCCATAACTTGAAGAATATCACCGTAGAGATCCCTCGGGATAAATTGGTCGTCCTCTCGGGTATTTCCGGTTCCGGAAAATCCTCATTGGCTTTCGATACCATTTTTGCTGAAGGGCAGCGCCGTTACGTCGAATCTCTCTCGGCCTATGCTCGCCAATTCCTCGGCCAGCTTGAAAAACCAGATGTTGACTATATCGAAGGCTTATCGCCGGCAGTTTCGATTAACCAGAGAGGCGTTTCGCATAACCCTCGCTCAACCGTTGGAACCGTTACCGAAGTCTATGACTACCTTCGCCTGTTGTTTGCCCGCGTTGGGATTCCCCATTGCCCAATCTGCGGCCGCGAGGTCCGGCGTCAATCGGCACAGGAGATTGTCGACGCAGTCGAAGCGCTTACAGAAGATAGTCGAATTATGATCCTGGCGCCGCTCATACGAGGACGAAAAGGCACTCATCAGGCAGTGTTCGAC
>DAOVFE010000338.1 GCA_030673085.1 Anaerolineales bacterium
GCAGGGATCGACACTCACTGTGGGGTATAATGACTTTTTCCCATGAATAGTAATTAAGATTTCATCGCTTTTGGGTTGATCAATTATGGAAAAGCGTCAGGTAATTGTGATCGGAGCAGGCGCATCCGGCTTGTTGGCTGCCGGGCAGGCTGCAAGCATGGGCGCTGAAACACTTCTTCTCGAAAAAATGCATCGCCCGGGCCGCAAACTCCGTATCACCGGCAACGGACGCTGCAATTTAACCAATAGTGCTCCGGTATCTGAATTCATTGCTCGCTTTGGGCCAAACGGCCGTTTCCTTCGCTCGGCCTTTTCCCATTTCTTCGCCAATGACCTGGTTGATTTTTTCGAAGAGATCGGTATTCATACCGTAGTCGAACGGGGCGGGCGCATCTTTCCGGTCAGCAATCAAGCCCAAGATGTAGTAGATGCATTAGTGTATTGGATTAACAAACAAGGTGTAACCTTGCGAACCGGATTAACGGCAGATCGATTGCTTATTGAGAGTGAAAAAATTGTTGGAGTACAAGTCTGCCATAGTCTCTCGGATAACAAAGAAAAGTCTTTACCCAAACAGGATGACAAGCGAATCTATCGTGCCAGCGCTGTCATAATCGCCACCGGTGGAGCCTCTTATCCGGCCACCGGATCAACCGGTGATGGCTATCGTCTAGCCAGGCAGGTAGAGCACAGCATCGTGCCGATACGGCCGGCTTTGATTCCTTTGAAGACCGCCGGCGATATTACCTCCCGCCTGCAAGGTCTGAGCCTCCGCAATGTGAGTGTTCGGGTCTTGATTGATGGCAAGAAGCAAACAGAAGCATTTGGCGAAATGCTCTTTACCCATTTCGGCGTTTCCGGACCGATCATCCTTTACATAAGCAAGGGCGTCGTGGATGCGCTGCGTCAGAACCAAAAAGTGATTCTCTCGATTGACCTCAAGCCTGCTCTCGATGAACACAAGCTTGATCTACGGCTGCTGCGCGATCTAGATTCGCATGGCAAGCAACAATTCAATACCATGCTCAAGGGATTGCTTCCCAGCAAGTTGATACCGGTCTGTATCGACCTGACCGGTATTGCACCTGATAAAGCCGCCCACCAGATAACTGCGGAGGAACGCAAGAGACTCCGAATGTGGCTGAAGGACTTTCGCATTGAAGTGACTGGGCACCTCCCCCTGGCCCAGGCCATCGTTACCGCCGGCGGCGTTTCTATTCGCGAAGTCGATCCGCACTCCATGGCTTCGCGATTAGTAAAAGGCCTATTCTTCTCTGGCGAAGTGCTGGATCTAGACGCCATTACCGGAGGTTACAATCTGCAAGCCGCCTTCTCTACCGGCTGGCTTGCCGGCCGATCGGCGGCGCAGTCATAAGAGGATCTCTTCGCCCATCGTAATATTGATTCCACTAAAAAAGGCAGCTATTAAAAGGGGAAGCCCTATCTTGCATTTGGGCTTTTTTCAGTTCGGTCAATATTAGGTTATGAGGGTGTGGATAAAGAGAAATCATATACCATACTCTTTTATGAGCAAATATATTTTTCAACACCCTCGGTTATCTACATTGCTTCATATGTCTCAGAGCTTTTGCATAATGCCGCGAATTTGATTGGCAGCATTAAATGGATCAGATTGGCATATTGCCAGCCCCAGATGCTCATAGCCGCCAGTTTCTTGAGTATAGGGTAAAAATTCAAAATAAAGCCCGGCACCAGGGCCATTATGGGTAATGATATTAAAGGCTATTTCACGTCCTATCGCCGGAAGAACTATGTTGAAAACGCGAATCGCATCGTGCCAACCATCGGCCGCAGCTTTAAGTTCCGATGAAGTCAATTCATAAATATAGCCTTTGCCTACATCCTTGAAAAGAAGCATCATATTAAATGGACGGCGCATAAAATAGGGTACTATCAGGACGGCCGGTCCGTAATCATGAACCATTAGCAGTGGCGGATTTTCGCGCAGCAAGTAAGCGCAGAAAGTCTCACCCCGCTCTCTTTCAAAGCATAGATTCTGCGCAATGCGATTGGGCATTATGTTGCTGAATGCAATTTGCTGGTGACCATGAGCAAGTGATGCTCCCACCTGGCAGCCGCTGTTTTTAATAATTGAAACATAACCAAAGCATCCGGCCCGATCGCTACCGCCTTTAACCTCCGGCATAATACCATCAGACGTAGTAAGAAGCTGCTTCTCGAGAGCCGCTAATCGTTGCATTGCAATGAAGCGATCCGTCTGAGGCATGTTGTGCCAATCAGTATCATGAAAAGATGAAGTCCATTGCAGTAGATGCAAGCCGGCGGCGGGTATGCCCTCCGGCCCAGGAAAAGGGGCATTTGAACTGAGGGCAGGCAAACTCGAATCTCCGGATGGATAGAGGACAGGGTAAAGGTTCATATTAATTAGAGTGAAGCCTTCGCTCAAGTCGACTACATCCACTACGCCGGTGGTTTCCCCCTCGCATATAGCGCAATGTTCCTTATCGCGACTAGAAAGATCGCTGCCATCTGAAGCTGAGAGTGAAGAAGATGGATCGCGATGATTATCATGCGGGCGGCGAGAGCGAACCAGACTATAAAGGACGCGCTCTCCGTTGCGCGGATCGACTTGGCATGTGCTTTCGGGAATGTTGTCACTAACGCCTTGCTCA
>DAOVFE010000096.1 GCA_030673085.1 Anaerolineales bacterium
TCCACTCATCCCTACAGCAAGTTGTTGGGTTTCCTGGCTTTTTCCATGGGGCGGTAGCTCCCAAACCCGCACTTTCTACTCATCCCCACAGCAAGTTGTTGGGTTTCCTGGCTTTTTCCCATGATTCCTCTCTTTTTCAACCCTATCTATGTTCTCGTTTATCTCACACCCTGCTTAGAGTGTTATAATTTGACGCATATGCAACATCGCCATTGCTAACGATCCTCTTGATTAGTAGATCGCATATATTGCTACTCTATAGGCAAATGTATACTATAGCAAATCTACTGACTCATTAGGCGCCTAAAGCTCTGACGATTAATATTAACTCATATCGGAGGGTAAAATAATGGAAAAATCGTGCATACCGGGTCCCAAGGCAAAGGAGCTGCTGAAACGCGATAAAGCGGTCATCTCACAGTCTTATCCTCGTGCCTATCCCTTCATAATGGATCATGGTCGTGCATCAGAGGTCTGGGATGTAGATGGGAACCGATATATTGATCTTGCCGCCGGAATCGCTGTATGCTCTACGGGACATAGTCATCCTAAAGTGGTTAAAGCCATTAAGGAACAGGCGGATCGATTTCTCCATATTTCATCCGACTTCTATAATCCCATTTGGATTGAATTCTCAGAGAAGATGGCTGCAATCGCCCCATTTAAAAGCCCTGCCAAGGTATTTCTAGGAAATTCGGGGACTGAGGCAGTTGAGGCTGCGATTAAACTAGCCCGCATCCACACCGGCCGGCAGCAATTTATCGCTTTTTTTGGTGCATTTCACGGACGAACAATTGGCTCTCTATCCTTTACCGCTAGCAAGCCGGTTTATCGGCATGGCTTCATGCCGCTAATGAACGGCGTTGTCCACGCCCCCTATCCCGATCCCTACCGCTCCATCCTGGCCTCAAATGCAGAGGATTACGGCGAGACCGTAGTTAAGTATATTGAAGATGTGCTTTTCGCCCGCGTAATGCCTGCAGAAGACTGCGCCGGCATCCTAGTGGAGCCAATCCAGGGCGAAGGCGGCTATATTGTGCCATCCCCTACCTTCTTCCCTGCCCTAAGGCGTTTATGTGATAAATATAATATTCTTCTTATCGATGATGAGGTTCAAGCCGGCGTTGGACGAACCGGAAAGTGGTGGGCAATCGAGCACTGGGGCGTTGAGCCGGATATCGTCTGCTTTGCAAAAGGTATCGCTTCCGGTATGCCGCTTGGCGGCATTATGGCTCGCGAAAGTATAATGGACTGGCCCAAAGGCGCTCATGGCAACACTTTTGGCGGCAATCCTATCTCGTGTAGCGCTGGACTTGCTACTTTGGATCTTGTCGAGAACGGGCTGATGCAGAATGCGGCCGAAATGGGCGAATACACTATGGACGCCCTTGCTGAGATCCAGGTACGTCATCCTGTGATAGGCAACGTACGCGGAAAAGGCTTGATGATAGGCGTAGATTTTATCAAGGATCCCGAAACTAAGACTCCGGCGAAGGAGTTCCGTAACCGAGTCGAACATAATGCATTCCTGCGGGGCTTGATCACTCTTGGATGCGGCGAAAGCGTTATCCGAATTGCCCCTCCGCTTGTGATCACACGCGAACAAATCGATGAAGCGCTCGGAATCTTCGAGGCTGCTATTTTGGAAGCCGAATCCGAAGGAATCGATTGAGATCATGCTCCCAGATTTCCGTGTCCGCAAGCGCGATTATTTGCTTGAAATCTCTCGATCGATCACTGAAGAACTCGACCTTAACACCGTTCTTGCACGTATTCTTCGTGTATCAGCCGAGCTGCTTGCCGGCCACGCAGGTTTGATTGCTTTGCGCGAAAAAAAGGATGGCTGGTATATCGCTGCATCCTACGGGATCAAAACTTCTTTTATCAGCCATCTAGAGACTCGCTTATCCAGCATCCCCAGTCGCGAAGATTCGGGCCGATCTGAGGTTACTGAAGTTAGTCGCCGACTAGAATACTTCATCCAATCGGCTTCACTAGGTTTGCCTACTTATGTCGGCCTTCCTCTGATTGCCAATCAGGAAGTAGTGGGAGTAATCTTTGTTTTTCGATCCTATAGCAGCCTCTTTTCATCTGAAGATCGGGCCCTCCTCGAGTCCTTCGCCGCTCAAGCCGCAATTGCGGTTGTAAATGCACGCCTTTATACACGGATCATACATCAAAACCAATACCTGGACACGATTCTAGAATCGTCCGCCGATGGGATATTCATCCTCGACCATAGTCACCGCTTCGAGCGATTTAATCACGCCTGCTCTCGCATAACCGGCTATCAACCAGAAGAGGTCATTAATAATGAATATAAGGAGATTATCCGTTGGCGAAAGCGCGAACCAGGCATTGCATTAGAAGAAGCAGAGGCCGGCGGTTGGCCGCTTAATGCTCAAACAACGATTTATTCCGAAGGAGACTTGATTCGAAAAAATGGCGGCACTGTCAGCGTTGGAATCACTTACGCGCCGATTATTTCCCCTAAAGGCATCCTTACTAGCATTGTAGCCAATCTTCGCGATATAACTAAATTTCGCGAAGCTGATGAACTCAAGAGCACCTTCATTTCAGTTGTCAGTCACGAATTGCGCACGCCGGTTGCTCTTATTAAGGGTTACGTTGGCACCTTGCGCCGTGAAGATGCGCACTGGGATCCCGAAACCGTAAATGAAAGCCTGGCAGTTATTGAAGAAGAGTCTGATCGTCTATCCTCTCTAATCGATGACTTGCTAGATGCTTCCCGGCTGCAATCGGGTACACCTACACTCAATCTGTCCGAAGTCAATCTAGAGAATATGGCCCATCGTCTGGTTGAACGAATTCAAACTCAGACTACCAAACACATCTTTAGCATTTCCTTTCCTAAGGATTTTCCGATCATCATCGCAGATGGAGACCGGCTGACTCAAGTCATATCCAACCTCCTTTCAAACGCGGTTAAATATTCCCCCAACGGAGGAAATGTCTCCATTAATGGCCAGATACATTCCGACGAGGTCATTATTTGTGTTAGCGATGAAGGTCCGGGCATTGATCCAGAGGATGTCCCTTATATCTTCGATCGTTTCTATCGATCAAAGAGCATAATGAAAAAATTCTCGGGCGCTGGGCTTGGCCTTTACCTCACAAAAGCAATCATTGAAGCCCATGATGGCCGAATATGGATCGATGAACGCCATAAAAAAGGCGCGCATATTTGTTTTTCCTTGCCACGCGCCCCACTCCAGACTGTATCTAATAAGAGATAATAATATGCCAAAAACATTAGCCCAACTACGTTGCCCCAATTGTCAAACGCCGTTCCAATCCCCCGCTGAGCAAATCATCGATGTATCTAAGGATCCAGCGGCAAAGGCACGCCTTCTTTCTGGATCGCTGAATATCGCCCTGTGCCCTTCCTGCGGTCATCGATGGCAAATAGCGACGCCGATCGTTTACCATGATCCCGAGAAAGAGCTCCTGCTAACCTTCCTTCCGGTTGAAATGGCGCTTCCGCAAGATGAACAGGCGCGTATTCTCGGACGGCTTATCAAACAAATAGCCGATGACCTCCCTCCCGAAAAACGAAAGGCTTACCTTCTCCAGCCGAAGGCAATACTCACATTTCAAGGATTGCTTGAAAAGATCCTTGAAGTCGATGGCATTTCTCGCGAGCAGCTTGATGCACAGCGCGATAAGATGCGCCTTTTGGAAGAATTAATACGCCTGTCAGAAGATAAGCTCGCCGGGTTTATTCAGGAGCACGATAGCGAACTCGATGCAAATTTCTTTCAACTAGCAAGCCTCACTATACAAACCACACCGGATAAACAAGCTCGCATAGCGGCAGCTCAGCGGATCGAATCAGCATTGCGTCTTACTTCTTTTGGCAAACAGCTTGCTGCCCAAGAAGAGGAACTCCGTGCCGCAGCCGAAAGCCTGAATCAGTATAAGGATAAATTGACCCGCGAAGTCATTTTGGATCTATGTATCGATGCTCCTAACGAGAATCGAGTCTCGGCGCTGGCAAGCCTGATTCGGCCAGCCATGGATTATGAGTTCTTTAGCCTATTAACGAACCGAATAGACTCGTCCTCGGGTGATCAAAAAACTCATCTCATTAATCTTCGGAAACAGCTTCTGGAATTAACCGAGGAAATTGATAACATAGAGAAGGCCCGAGTCGCTCAGGCTGGAGCCTTGCTACAAGCATTGGTTAACACGCCAGAAACAGATCTTGATAACGCCATTAAAGAAGCGTTGCCGATGATTGATGAGCGTTTCCTCGGCATTTTACAAGCCAATATCCATGCTTCTGAGGAGCAAAACGATCGGTCTCTGCTTGAACAGCTTCGTAAACTTGACCAACGGATACACGATATCATTCTTGAATCCATGCCTGCCGGCATTCAATTTGCCCAAAAGATTTTTAATATCGAGGATGAAGTTGAGGCAATAAAGACCATTAAAGCCTCTGCCGATCAGATCGATGATGAATTTCTAAATACATTGATCAGTGCTTCTAAACACCTTGAAGAATCAGGTGATACCAAGCAAGCTGAGCGTTTAAATCGACTGTACCGGCGTTCACTTCGAGCTTCTATGCGCGCCAAAATACAAACGTAATCTCAGCTTGTCAGGTGAGTATGTTGATGCTTCTCATATACATGGCACTGCCATTTCTCTATATCGTGAAAACGCGCAGAATGACGCTGCCATCAGCGCTTTCGGCAAACTAGACCTTTCAAGTATCGACTCTCGGGAAAAGGTAGCCCAATGGGATGGTCGCCGGGTTGCCCAAGAGTCTGTAGAATCTTGGCTTCCACTGCCGCATCGATCGCAGCATCGGCAACGATCTTTTGAAATAAATCAAGGCCGATGCCACCCGAACAAGAGAAGGTAAACAGCAAGCCGCCGTGGCGAAGCAACTTGAATGCAAGCAGATTAATGTCCTTATAGCCTCGAGCCGCCCGATGAGCCTGTGCTATCGTCGGAGCAAACCGAGGGGGGTCTAGAATAATTACGTCAAAAAGCTGACCTTCATCCCTAAGTCGCCGCAATTCGTGAAACACATCTCCATCAATCCATTTGCAGCGTTCCGGCGGCAATTTATTTAGAAGGATATTCTCTCTTGCTATTTCTAATGCCGGCTTCGAGCTATCTATCGAAAGGACGCTGGTCGCCCCGGCCTTTAGTGCTGCGGCTGTAAAACTGCCGGTATAACAGAAACAGTTCAGCACGTCACCATCAAAGGCCATCTCATAGATCATCTTTCGATTTTCACGTTGATCGAGATAGAACCCGGTTTTATGCCCTCGATAAATGTCAACCAGGAAAGAGAGATCATTTTCTTGGATAATTAGGCTTTCTTCAGCTTGCTTCCCCCAAAGTAAGCCGGATTGCTTTGGCAAGCCTTCCAACGCTCGTACATCGACATCGGAACGCTCATAAATACCGTCGCATCCACCGATTTGGACTAAGGCATCGACAATTTCCTTGCGCCAGCGTTCCACCCCCGCACATAAAAACTGCACAACCCGATATTCATTGTAGCGATCGATAATCAACCCCGGTATCCCATCTGATTCAGCATGCACCTCTCGATAAGCGCTAATCCGATTGCCAGTAAATAGCCGCTTACGATCATCTATGGCATGCTTAATCCTCTGCTGGAAGAAATCCGCATCGATCTGCTCTTCCTGGTCCCAAGTCCATATCCTGGCTCTGATTTTCGATTTGGGTGAATAAGCAGCTCGAGCAAGCCAATTCCCCAGGCTCGAAACAATATCAACTGTGTCGCCCATTCCTGGCTGGCCAATGACCTCTTCTATTGCGCTGGTAAAAACCCAGGGGTGATGCCGAATAATCGAGCGCTCTCGGCCATGCTTTACCTTCAAAATAGACATATATCCTCTTTAAAATTCTCGAGCAATGGCTCAAGATGATCGGCCCATTTTCAACCTCGATAGTAAATGACAAAACCTTCAAAATTCCTTTAGCTATGCCCTTTAGCGACAGCCCCCATTGCCGAATTTTGCCCCTTCGGGTACGGGTTTTGTTTAATTATTCGATCAGGACTATCGCCCTTCAGTGCCTACGGCCCCGGCCTTTTACATTCTGGCTAATCGAATAAATCAAGTCTTGCGCAAACTCGCCAGAATTCAGGGTCCGCCCCATTGATTTGTTAGTCCGCCCCCTTACTGAACTCATTGCTCTCCTTTACAATTTCTAACCCAATCTCGAAAGCTTGGGCCATTTTCTCCTTTTCATTCTTCACATTACCAAGCTCATTTCCAGGGCTAGCATATAGAATCGTTCCCGTCAATTCAATGTTCGCCCAATCGAAGAAACCATTGACCGTCACCAGAATGGTGTCAAACTCTTGGTCTTCGCCTGCAACGGCTATGAATACTCCCTTCTTCCGTTTCTCAATTCTTCTTTCAATCCCCCATGTCCCATCATGCCGTCTAATAAAGGGCGCTAAACAGTTGCACCGGTCTATCGCCAACTTGGTCTGGGCGCTAACTGTGTCGAAGTATACAGGAGAGCCCAGAACTATTACGTCCCAAGATTCCAGCACAGCATAGATCGGTGCCATGTCATCATCAAAGAGACAGTAGTTGGGATATGGATCGACTCCACAATCTTGGCATGGCTGAATATTCATTTCATTGAGATAGAATTTTTGTATTTCCGCCCCTTGGCTACTGGCGCCTTTTAATACTTGAGACACGAGCAGATCCACATTCCCATTCTTGTTGGGACTGCCAACAATCCCACAAACCCTCATATTCAACTGCCTATTAAACCTTGATTGAC
>DAOVFE010000208.1 GCA_030673085.1 Anaerolineales bacterium
TGCATATTATGGGTCACAATAACGATTGTATATCGATCCCTAAGCTGTCGCATCAATTCTTCAATTTGTAGGGTTGCAATTGGATCAAGCGCTGAGCAAGGCTCATCCATCAAGATCACTTCTGGCTCGACGGCCAGAGTACGAGCAATACATAGACGTTGCTGTTCGCCAAGCGACAAGCTGAGCGCATGATCATTCAAGCTATCTTTTACCTCATCCCATAATACCGCTTGACGCAAGGAACGTTCAACCCGTGCCATCAAGTCCTCCTTATTTTTAACGAGCCGGAGAACACGAAGCCCAAAGGCCACATTATCAAATATTGTCTGAGGAAAGGGGTTGGGTTTTTGAAAGACCATCCCCACTCGCCGTCGGAGTTCTACAAGATCGACCTCTGGGGCATAGATATCGTCGCCATCAAGCCGGACCTGGCCTTCCATACGTGTTTCTGGAATAGTTTCATTCATCCGGTTTAAGCAGCGAAGAAAAGTTGATTTGCCGCAGCCGGAAGGGCCAATCAACGCAGTGATCCGGTTGGTTTCCATTTTCATGGAAATATTACATAAGGCTCGAAACTGCCCATAATAGAAGTTTAATCCACAAATAGCGAGCTTTTCTTTATCGTTTGCTGTCATATTGCCTGCATTTTACCTCATGAATGGTCAAAAGCCTTGATAGGCAGCCACATCCTCTTTATAATCACAAAGATGATTCGTTACCGCATTCCTCTAATTTTCCATTTCCTTGGCATCCTGTTTGCCGCTATCGTGCTATCTGCCTGCCAAAAAAGCCCCGGCTCGACTAATGCATCAACTATTTCCTTACAGACGATTGAGAACAAAGGCTCCGATACAATGGTCAATCTCGCGCTCGCCTGGGCTGAAGCCTACCAAGCCAAACGGCCGGACATTAGTATATCCGTTACTGGCGGCGGATCCGGAACCGGTATGGCAGCCCTTATCAACGGCACCGTCGACATTGCCAACGCCTCACGACAGATTAAACCCGAGGAACGCGCCGATGCAGAGTTGAACGGTATCTTCCCAACTGAATTTATTGTCGCCCGCGACGCCATTGCCATTATCGTCAATCCCGAAAATCCAGTTAATCGCCTTACTATCGACCAGATCGCCGATATTTACAGCGGAAAAATCAACAATTGGTCCGAGGTTGGAGGCGAAAATCTTCTGATTGTCAGACTCTCCCGAGAGACTAATTCCGGAACACATATATACTTCCTCGAACATGTGCTCCGCAAGGGAAATAAAGAAGATAAGACTTTATTTTCAACCAATACGCTCCTTCTGCCTTCCTCAGAGGGAATAGGCTCTGAAATCTGTCAAAATCCACACGCTATCGGATACGACGGCCTGGGCTATGTAACCGAGGATATGAAAGTAATTGCCGTATCCACAACCACAGAAGGTCCTTACGTGCTACCTTCTATTCATACTGTCACCAGCCAAGAATATCCAATTTCTCGTGATTTGTATATATACTCTTCTGGCGAGCCTATCGGCAACGTCCGCGACTATCTGGACTGGATTCTATCTTCAGAGGCGCAGGAAATCGTTCTAGGGCTTGGTTTTGTCCCTATAACCCCGCAATGAGGTTGGCATGCGTGAAGTTTCAATAAGCGAATTCATCATAAGTCGATTGATCCGGATTGCTGGCTATTCAGCCATTCTCTTTGTAGCGGTGATTTTCATTTTCCTTCTCCACGAAGGGGCGCCAGCCATCATCGAGATTCCTTTCTCAGCATTTTTAAACACCCGCTGGTATCCAATTGAAAGCTACTATGGAATTCTGCCACTTATTGGCGGTTCGATCATCATCACTATCGGCGCCGCGTTCATCGCGGTTCCGCTAGGCCTGGCGACAGCAATATTTATCGCCGAAGTAGCACCGCGATGGGCGCGGGACATTCTAAAGCCGATGGTTGAAGTCCTCGGTGGCTTGCCGTCCGTTTTACTTGGTTTTATTGGCATTCTGGTGGTCTCGCCTTTCGTCCGTACTGCTTTCAGTCTGCCTACTGGCCTGACCGCCTTCACCGGAGCCCTTCTGCTCGGCGCGATTTCCATTCCGACAATCGTAAGCGTAGCCGAAGATGCACTCGATGCAGTTCCCAAGACTTATCGCGATGCTGCAATGGCTCTTGGGGCCACAAAATGGCAAATTATATGGAAGGTAACCCTTCCGGCGGCCCGTTCAGGCGTACTTACGGCTATCATGCTCGGAATCGGACGAGCAATTGGTGAGACCATGACGGTAATGATGGTCACCGGGAATGCTCCAGTTATGCCAACTGAACTTATCGCTCTCTTTCGGCCAGTTCGCACTATGACGGCAACAATCGCATCCGAAATGGGCGAGGTTGCCAATGGCAGTGTTCATTATCATGTTCTTTTCTTTATCGGCATCGTACTATTTTTAATCTCGCTTATCATCAACCTGACCGCGGCCAGTGTTGTCTTCAAAACCAAAAAACGGGCTGAGAGAATCCTCTCTTAGCCTGAGGTTCATAACCTTAAATAACAATGGACTCGCTGGAAGACGTAAAGCAAATGTGGATGGGCTGGATTTCAACACCCTCAACTTAACATCGGTAGAAAAAATGAGAGTCGTTATAAATATTACCAAAAATTCATGACAAGACCAGGTATAACAGACTGACCGGATATTCTCTATGAAAAAAGCTACAAAACCGACGATCAATATGCGTAGGATAGAAGAAAAGGTTGGCCTGAGCCTTCTAACGCTGGCCGCCATCATTACCGTCCTCCCAATCATCCTGATAGTGGCTTATGTTGCCTGGCAAGGATATCCGGCCATTTCCATGGAATTTCTGACTGGCTTCCCGCGCGATGGTATGCGAGCCGGTGGAATTTTTCCGGCAATCGTTGGGACATTCTGGCTAACGATCGGAACTGCTATCATAGCCGTTCCGCTTGGCGTTGCCGCGGCAATCTACTTATCAGAATATGCACCTGAGAATCGATGGACACGCACCATCCGAATCGCCATCATCAACCTGGCCGGAATCCCTTCAGTCGTATACGGGCTTTTTGGGTTGGGTTTGTTCGTTCTCTTCCTACGCTTTGGAACCAGCATCCTGGCCGGGTCGCTAACGCTCTCCATCATGACCTTGCCGATTATTATCAGCACCTCTGAAGAGGCTCTCCGTTCTGTCCCCAATAGTTATCGCGTAGTAAGTATCTCGCTTGGAGGCACGCAATGGCAGACTATTCGCCGGATTGTGCTACCTCAAGCGCTCCCTGGTATCCTGACCGGCATAATTCTGGGCCTTGAGCGCGCAGCTGGCGAAACAGCTCCTATTCTCTTCACCGTCGCTGCCTTTTTTCTGCCGCGGCTTCCGACTTCAATCTTCGATGCCACCATGGCATTGCCCTATCATTTATTTGTAATTTCCACCCAGGTGCCTGGTATGCCCATTCACATCCAATACGGCACAGCTATTGTCTTGCTCGTTTTTGTGCTCAGCATGAATACTATAGCTACCGTAATCCGTTCACGCGCTCGGGCTAGGAGACAATGGTGAGTCCTGAGCAGCGATCCTCATCAACCGAACCTATTCATTCAGCCCATCTGTCCTTTCCTCTCCCAGAAGAGAGCGATTCCGAAGCTCAACCCAGACAAAAGATCGTCATTGAGCACCTGGTCGTTCGCTACTCGGATGGAACCGAATCCCTGCGCGATATCAGCATTGTGATTCCGTCCAATCAAATCACAGTGATCTATGGTCCAGCCGGAGGAGGAAAGTCAACTCTTCTACGAACGATCAATCGACTTAACGACCTTGCCGATGTTGTCCATACATCAGGACACGTTTGGCTAGACAATATCGATATTCTTGATCACGATCTCGATCTGATCGCTTTGCGACGCCGCGTCGGAATCGTATTCGCCAGGCCAGTAGTGTTGCCAATGTCGATTCGAAAGAACGTCACCTACGGTCTCGAACTCGCCGGCGAACGGCAACAATCTATCCTTGATGAAGCAGTCGAGAAAAGCCTAAAGGCGTCGGCGATCTGGGAGGAAGTCAGTGATCGCTTGGATGACCCGGCTGCAGCTCTTTCCGGCGGCCAGCAACAACGGCTTTGTCTGGCACGAGTATTGGCGCTTGAGCCTGAAGTTATTCTGCTAGATGAGCCTACATCTGGGCTAGATCCAATATCAACCGCTAAAGTCGAAGCCTCTCTACAGGAGCTCAAGCAGCACTATACGATTATTCTGGTACCCCATTCAGTC
>DAOVFE010000240.1 GCA_030673085.1 Anaerolineales bacterium
AGTGGATTATCGGTTTATCGGTAGATGTGTGATAGGGCCGATCACTAAGCTCTTTTGGGTACTTCATGATAATGTGGTACGCGGAAGACTGACTAAATATAACAGTTAAAGCAAGCCGGTTTACATCGATACCGCTGATTAATCTATCGGCGGTAGTTAGGAGTTTGAGGGATGCTGTATATAAGGTCGCATCCCAATTATTGCTATGATAGATTTTATTCCATCAAAGGCAAAGGGCCTCATCCTGGGTTTGATATTGCTTATTGTTGCCCTGGGAGCTAGCATCTTTGGTTTGATTCAGTTGGCATCAGCCGCCGTCGGCCCATGGCTTGTGCTCTGGGTGGCCTTACCGACTATTGGGTTTCCACTGGCTCTGATGGTGGGGTATCAGCTCTATGGTTTATTGACGGCATGCTATAAGCTTGACCGCGATGGCTTTTACCTTGCCTGGGGGTTAGTCAGGGAACAGATCCCGCTTGCTTCGATTGTCGAGCTAATTCCATTGCCTGATTTGGGAAGGAAGATAAAACCCGGATTGGGTTTGCAGTGGCCGGGCTGTATTATTGGCCATGTGGAGGATGAAGCACTGGGTGAAATTGAGTTCTTTGCTACTAAAGGGCATGAGGGGATGCTGCTCATATCAAGCCAGGAGCGACGCCTTGTAATTTCGCCGCCGGATTTGGAAGCTTTTCAGCAAGCGTTTGTCAATGTAAATCAGCTGGGTTCCCTGGAGCGGATTCGGGCCATGTCGCAACGTCCGGTTTTTATTTCGACTCGATTGTGGGCTGACCGAATAGCACGAACTCTATTGCTTTCTGGATTGATTCTGCCTTTGCTGCTATTGGGCTATATCTCTTTTATAGCACAAAGCTTACCTGATCAGGTTCCATTTGGTTTTAACTCGGAAGGAATACCAGGGACGCTTGTTCCGCCAGGACGTTTGATGTTCTTGCCGTTGGCGGGCGGATTCTGCTGGATGATAGATTTTATTGTTGGAGTCTGGTTCTATCGCCGGGAGCGAGAACAAGTATTGGCTTATACGATCTGGGCAGTAGCGGTTTTGGTTGGTGGATTGTTCTGGGGTGCAGCCCTGTATCTATTGAAAGCCCAATGATTTCCTGATGTTTTCCACAAAAAATCGACATTTTTCCACAATTTCTCACCAGGTTATCCACAGCGTGTTTCGAGCTATTAAATGAAGATGGAGATGTCTGGAAAATCCAGGTACAGATTGATGAGTCTATTGAAAAAGCCACAGCCGGTACAAAACCCTTCTCGAATTTGATCTTTTTCCCGTACCATCATTTCTAGTGTGGAAATAATAAGACCACTGAAAAAAGCAGTCGCCATTAGGAAAATGCCTTTCTCGTATTTGAACTTTTTTTAGTGCAGTCAATAATGCTATTTGAGAGTATTGAAAAAGACAAATCATTTACCTTGCTGAAGCCGGTAGGCTTCGCCGTACGCTAAGGGTATAATAGCTTTTCCAATGAATCTTCAGCAGTGGTTATTAAGTTTGATTTTAGCGCTTATCATCGCCGGCCTGGCCTATAAGGCCAAGGCGCTTTCGGCAAGTGGCATGCTAGCAGCAGCCGTAGTAGGTTCAGCCACTTTAGCCGGCGGTGGCTGGTTAGCCGCGCTGTTGTTGATGGTATTCTTTATTTCTTCAAGCGCGCTTTCGCGGGTCGGTGGACATCGAAAACGGACAGTTGCAGCTGCTTTTGCGAAGGGCAAAAGTCGAGATTATGGTCAGGTTCTGGCAAATGGCGGCCTGACTGCATTCTTTGCGATTATGTATGGTTTAAGCGGGGAAGGACTGTGGTTAGCTTGTATTATTGGCGCGTTAGCGGCGGCAAACGCCGATACCTGGGCGACCGAATTGGGTGTGTTGTCAGCCCGCCGGCCGAGGCTGATCACCAGCAGAGAGCTGGTTGAAGTCGGAACCTCAGGCGGGGTAACGGCGACAGGAACTTTGGCGTCTGCCGCCGGGGCGGGGATGATCGGGCTAATTGGAGCGTTGTTCAGCGGAGAATGGGGCATGACCCTTAGTGCGCTGGTCGGAGGAACGTTCGGGGCGCTTCTTGATAGCCTGCTCGGGGCTACGATTCAGGCCATGTATTGGTGTCCGCTGTGCCGGCGGGCAACTGAGCATTATCCACGGCACACTTGCGGTGCAGAAACAAGTCGGATTAGAGGATTGCCTTGGATGAATAATGACGTGGTCAACTTCTTCGCCACAGCTATAGGCTCTCTGCTGGCGGCTATTATCTGGTCTGTAATCAGGCGCTGATGGATAACAGGCCAATCCGATGCATAGAGCAAGGGAAATAATTATGGTATTCATTTTCTAGTATTTGGCCTTCTTTCATTGCAGTTACAATATACAATATAGGATGGTGGTAGAAAGGAAAAAAGCAAGATAGGAGCCGTCTATGTCCTTTCAAAATGTCCTTGGTCTTATTCTTGGAGGCGGGCAGGGCACTCGCCTGTGGCCATTGACCAAGCTGCGAGCAAAACCAGCGGTCCCAATTGCAGGCAAGCATCGCTTGATTGATATTCCGCTTAGCAACTGTCTTAATTCTGGAATCCAGAAGGTTGCTGTTCTTACACAATTCAACTCTTTCTCACTACATCGTCATATCGCTCGCACCTATAACTTTGATTTCTTCCATCCAGGCTGGGTTCAGATTCTAGCAGCCTCTCAGACTACGGCCAGCATGGACTGGTATCAGGGTACAGCCGACGCCGTGCGTAAACAGCTCTATGAAATCCGAGTAACCGGCGCCGAGTTAACCTTGATCTTGGCTGGTGATCATCTTTACCGAATGGATTTTTCAAAGATAATCGATTACCACACCGAGAAAGGCGCCGACATCACAATAGCGGTCAAACCCGTCGGCACCGAAGACGCGTCGCGTTTCGGCATTCTTAGGCAAGAAGCCGATGGCCAGATTCAAGCCTTCATCGAGAAGCCGAAAGACCCAGAGTTATTGGCGAAATTCGTCAGTTGTGATGATCCAGAACGGCCTTACCTGGGCTCGATGGGAATCTATCTCTTTAAAACTGATGTCCTGACGGAGCTCCTGGTTGGCACAAATTATGAGGATTTTGGCAAGGATGTGATTCCAGCGGCTATTCAAACCCATCGGGTTTATGGTTTTACATTTAATGACTACTGGGAGGATATTGGAACCATTCGGTCTTTTTACAAAGCAAACCTGGCACTGGCGCAACCCGATCCGGCTTTCGATCTTCATGATCCGGTAAGACCGATTTACACTCGTCCCCGCTTTTTGCCTGGCTCACGGATATTTAATGTTAAACTGGATCGGGTTTTACTCGCCGAGGGCTGCATAGTGGAAGGGATAAAAATTAGTAATGCCGTCATTGGGATCCGGAGCGTGATTGGGAAGAATGCGGTCGTTGAAGATACGGTAATGATGGGCGCTGATTATTATGAAGCCAAGAGTCGGCCATGGGAGCGAAGCAAGATCCCGCTTGGTGTTGGCGAAGGCGCTGTGATCAAGGGGGCCATTATTGATAAGAATGCCCGCATTGGCGCACGAGTGCGGGTAAAGCCGTTTCCGCGGGGGGCGGAGATAGACCATGAGGATTGGGTTGTGCGCGACGGGATTGTGGTAATACCAAAGAACTCTGTCATCCAGCCGGAGACAGTCATTGCGCCTTGAACGGAGATCCGGTTTGTTGGGTTGCGG